>JANLZV010000457.1:0-2029 GCA_031366425.1 Pyrinomonadaceae bacterium
GTCTTTCGAAATCAGCGACTCGGCGGCCCAAGCCATCAACGAGACTCGCGTGAGCGGCGGACGCGTAATTGCAGTCGGCACTACTACAACTCGAGCGCTAGAGTCAGCGGCCGGCGTAGACGGAAAAGTGAACGCGGGAAAACGCCAATCAAGCCTGACCATCACACCTGGTTACCAGTTCAAGATCATCGACGGCTTGTTGACAAATTTTCACTTGCCGCGTTCGTCTTTGCTGCTGCTAGTCTCCGCCTTTGCGGGGAGAGAGTTCACCCTCGGCGCATACCGTCATGCCGTCGAACAGCGTTTTCGGTTTTACAGTTATGGTGACTGTATGCTGGTGATCTAGTGATCAGCGAAACGATGATGTTAAACTACTGCTACTCTCCGACATCAAAATTTGAAATTCGTCTATGGCCGTAATTAAGAAAATTCGTTCTCGCTGGTGGTCGCAGCCGGCTGATGAGTATCCGCTGCCCGCGGAACCAAGTGTTCCGGTAGCGGTAGGCTCGCGTTATGACCTTCGCCCGCTGACAATTTCTCAGCTCGATGAATGCTGGCGGCTCGATCAGCGGTGCTTCGTTGACGGCGAGGCGTACAGCCGGGAAACGTTCGAATATCTTTTGACGGCGCCCGAAGCAGTTTCCTATCGGGCCGCGACTGCAAACGGATCGATGGCCGGGTTTGTGATCGGATTGGTCGAACCTGATCACACCGGACACATCACCACGGTGGGAGTAGCTCCGGATCATCGTCGCCGTCACCTGGCCAGGCGCCTGATGACTGAAGTCGAGAGAGGGTTTAAGTTAAGAAACGTGCGAATCGTGCGCCTGGAAGTTAGATCGCTGAACATTCCCGCGCAAAGACTCTATGAAAGTCTCGGCTATGCGATTACCCAAAGGCTTCCGAAGTACTATTCAAATGGCGGGGATGGATTGTTAATGCTGAAGTCGCTGGAGTAGGTCTGACAAGAGGTCGGGCCGCTAGCTTTTCCGGAGTTCGGTGAGGACTTGCTTGGCCACTGCCTTCAACGTGTCAAATACCCCGGCTCCCGTAGAAGCCACTGCCTCGACTACCGGTTCTTCCCGGCGAATTAACTCCGCAGCTAAATCCTCAACCGGAACCACGTTTGGTAAATCCCGCTTATTAAGTTGAAGCACGTAAGGAATCTTCATCAAGTCGTAACCCTGGACTTTAAGATTCTCTTCCAGGTTGTAAAGTGATTCCACGTTCGCGTCCATTCGTTCCTCTTGCGAGTCTGCGACAAACACCACCCCATCGACACCCTTGAGAATGAGTTTTCGAGAAGCGTCGTAGAACACCTGACCCGGAACCGTGTAGAGGTGAAAGCGCGTTTTGAACCCGCGCACTGTTCCCAGTTCAAGGGGCATGAAGTCGAAGAACAAAGTTCGATCGGTTTCGGTCGCAAGACTGATGAGTTTCCCACGAGCTTGAGGGGCCGTCGCTTCAAAGATGTGTTGAAGATTCGTGGTCTTACCGCACAGACCTGGACCGTAGTAGACGATCTTGCAATTAATCTCACGTGATGCGTAGTTGATGAAGGTCATAAGGCACTTACTCGGTTTTCATTTATTGAAAGAGGCTATCGATGTCTTCATCGGTAATTTCGGCAAAGGGTGACGCTTCGTCGCTGAGGTCGGCGGCGGTGATCTCATCGATCATTGCCAACATTTGGTGGGAAACCTGTTTCGTGCGGAGCTTGACGAGACCAAGACTCGAACGTTCGTCAAAGACAACTATTAAGAGAAGCCGTCCGATGACCGAAATGTGAATGCTCTCGCGCTCACCTTCGTGCGAAAGAGTGGGAAACTCCTTTTCGCCAATCAGTTCAGCCATGCCGCCGGTCGCGGCTACGTTGCCGGCCGCAAGCGAAGCGAGACTGGTGGTATCAAGGTTTCCGACCTCGCCCTGGACTGCGATCTCCTGGCCGTCTTTGTCCACCAGAAACACTACCCGCGCCGCTGAATCCATGCGAAGCCGGGCAAGGACAGCCTTGATCTGATGAAACTGG
>JANLZV010000471.1:0-2008 GCA_031366425.1 Pyrinomonadaceae bacterium
GTTCACCAGGATGTCGAGCCTGTGATACTCGCGCTCAATCAACGCCGCGGCCTTGGTGATGCTGTCGCTGCTGGTCACGTCGATGACGAGGCCATGCGCATCGATATTCTCTTTGCGTAACTCGTCGGCCGCTGTGTTCCCTTTGGCTTCATCGCGCGCCCCGACAAGAACCGTAATCCCCAATCTTCCTAGCTGACGTGCTGTTTCGAACCCAATGCCCTTATTGGCACCGGTGATAAGTGCGGTTTGCTTTTGGTTCATAGTTTCTCTTCGGATCGCTGGATCGACTTTTCGCCCGTTACAATCGGATGGATTAATTTTTCCGCGAGTGCCCGCCAGTTGCAGTCGTAAAGAGACCTTTCCTGCGCTGCGCTCCTGGGTACCTCGATCCACCTTGTCAGCATTGTCGCAAATCTCTAAACCTCTTCGGGGCGCTCCAAGAGCGTGAACTCGCTGAACATGTTTCCAGAACAAAAACGCATATTTTTTGCAGCCGGCGAAATTTCCGGTGACATGCAGGCGGCGCATCTGGCAGCTGAGATGTCACGGCAGAACCCCAACGTCAGATTGTACGGCTGCGGAGGCGAACGCATGCAGCGTGCGGGTGTTGACGTCCAAATTGAAACGGCCCAGCTAGGCTACGTCGGCTTTCATGAACCAGCGCGTTTTCGACGACCACTGCGGGAAGTCCGGCGAGACCTTAAAAATCTGCTTCGCGCCGAGCGACCCGATCTTGCTGTGCTCGTCGATGGAGATCGTTTCAACGATTTTCTGATCGATCACTTGCACGAGGAGGGTATTCCATTCGTGCAATACTTTGCGCCACTGGTCATGTTTTGGGGCGGTTGGCGAACACGTCAGCTGGCACGACGCGCAACGCTGGTCATTCCGGCATTTCCATCCGAGCTGGAAATATTCCGACGCGCCGGCGCGGAGACCGAGTGGTTTGGTCACCCGCTTTGCGAAACAGTTCACGCAGGGTCCGATCCCAGTCGTGCCCTACGCATCGCCGGCTTGGATCCGGAGAGGCCTGTCGTTGCTCTCATGCCCGGTAGTCGGTGGCACGAGATCGCCAGCTTCCTTCCCACCGTCCTGGCGGCTGCTGACAAACTACGCCGTCGTCATCCAACTTTGCAGTTCGTGCTCCCAGTAGCTGCGCCGCATTTACGAAAGCCGATCGCCCAGCAATTAAAAGCGGTCGGTTGGGAGGGCGCTGTTAAGTTAATCTCTAACGATATTTATGCCTGCCTTAGTAAGTGCGAACTTGTGCTGCTCGCGTCGGGCACAGCGACCCTCGAGGTTGCACTGCTCGGTGTGCCGATGGTAGTGTTCTATCGCGTCCCTCTTCTGACTTACCTGGCTGCACGAATTCTCTTAAGCACTAAGTTCATTGCGACGCCCAACATCGTCCTCGGTCGTTCTGTAGTTCCCGAACTTATCCAAGGCGACTTCACTTCCGATCGATTGGCGGAAGAAGCCCTCGCTATTCTCGATGACGAGGGTCGCCGTCAGACGATGCGGAGTGATTTGGCGGAAGTCCGATAATCCCTTCGCGGGCACCGGATGCTCGAACACACTGCTACGAAGATCCTGGATCTCGCAAACGCGCAGGAAGAAACCGCTGACAGCCAGACGCTCTTGGCTGCGACGCGTTAATGTCTACAGCGGCCAACCAGCGCCATCGCTTCAAGATCTGGCTACTTCGTTTACTTGTCGGCTCTAGCAAACCGATCGTACTGTTGTTGCTGGGATTGCTGGCAACGATTCCAGCCGCCTTCGCATTCAAGTTAGCTAACGTCATCGGTAGCCTCTATCACGCAGGCCGGCGCGACGAAGTTATCTCCCGTGTGCGCTTGTTTTTTGGTAGCCAGTTTCTGCCCCACAACAAGGCCACTGAAGTGTGGCGATCACATCTGAACCACGTCGGATTAACTATCGTCGAGATGGTTAGGTTTTACGGCATGAGCCACGACGAACTGACTGACCGCATCATTCTCGACGGAGAAGA
>JANLZV010000054.1:0-2067 GCA_031366425.1 Pyrinomonadaceae bacterium
AAGAACCGCGGCGAAGATGTCGATGCCTTTGCCGCTCGCGCTGATTACGTTGACGAAAAACGCGCGGCCCAGGCGCGCGTCTATGCCATGTACGAAGAACGGCTTCATGCCAACAACGCGCTCGACTTCGACGATCTCATGATCAAGACCGTGCGCCTGCTGCGCGAAGTCCCGGAAGTGCGCGAGAAATACAACAATAAGTTTCGCTACATCCTGGTTGACGAATACCAGGACACCAACTCGTTGCAGTTTGCCTTGATTAGTTTGCTGACCGAGAAGCAGCAGAATATTTGTGTGGTGGGAGACGAAGACCAGTCGATTTACAAATGGCGCGGCGCCGACATCACCAACATTCTTAACTTCGAAAAACATTTTGCAGACACGAAAACGATTCGGCTCGAACAAAACTATCGCTCGACGCAAACGATCCTCGACGTGGCCGGGGCCGTCGTAAAAAATAATCTCGAACGCAAAGGTAAAAACCTGTGGACCTCGAACCCCCAGGGCGACCGCGTGCGTTATTACCAGGCGTTCGACGCGGAATCGGAAGCTCGCTTTGTCGCTGGAAAAATTCTCGAACACCGCCGCGACGACTACGACTTACGCGCGGCCGTTCTCTATCGCACAAATTCTCAGTCGCGAAACTTTGAAGAAGCGATGCGGCGCGCCGGTCTGCCTTACAACATCGTCGGCGGATTTTCCTTTTACGAACGCATGGAAGTGCGCGACATCATCGCCTACCTCAAACTCGCGTTGAATCCAAACGATTCGATCGCTTTGCAGCGCGTCATCAACAGTCCGCCGCGCGGCATCGGTAAGCAAACGATGGAAGAGGTCGAACGCCGCGCTCGCGATTATGATCTGCCGCTTTGGGAAACGATCCGGCTCGTGATCGAGCGCCCTGACAATCTCAGCATGCGGGCCGTCTCAGCCTTGCGGAGTTTCCGTCGCATCATCCTTCGCCTCGGCGAGCTTGCCGGGACAGTCCAAAGTCCAGCGTCCGTCCAAAGCCCAACGTCCAATGTTTCAAGTCCGGCCAAATTTAACGTGGCCGCCATCGATGACTCCGTCAATTCAGACAACGCCGATTGGGGCACTGGCCCGACTGTTAGGGAGGGCTCTAGCGCTTATCAATCAGAACTCCCCAATCCGCAATCAGCAATCTCGTCTGACAGCCTCGTCTCAGACATCGTCAAAGCTGCCATCTTCGACACGGGCTACGAAAACACCCTCAAGTCGGAAAAGACGGACGAAGCCGACGCGCGACTGGAAAACTTGCAGGAACTTGTGAATGCCGCGGTAGACTACGACGAACTTGGCGTCGAAGGCCTGCGCGAATTCATAGACCATTCCGCACTCGTTTCGGACGCCGACCAGTACAAAGAAAATGCGCCGGTCACCTTGATGACTGCACACTCCGCGAAAGGCCTTGAGTTTCCACTCGTGTTTATTGTTGGACTCGAAGATGGATTGTTTCCACATTCGCGTTCGGCCACTGACCCGGCGGAAATGGAAGAAGAGCGCCGGCTTTGCTACGTGGCGATGACGCGCGCCGAAAAATTTCTTTACGTCACGCATGCGATGAAACGTCGTGTGTATGGCGAGGAGTTAGCGTCGGAACCTTCGCAGTTTCTAAACGAGATGCCGATCGAATTGATTGAAGACTTATCGCGCGGAAACTCATGGCTCTCATACGCGCGCGGCTCGTCCACGATTGACTACGAACACGGCGAGTATCGGCGCAGCTCGACTGCGAGCGCGGGCTCTGGTGGTTATTCCGATCGCCCACCTGGCTTCAGCGAGCGGGGCAGTAGCCCGATGGCCAGGGATGGCTCCGCGGCGTCAGGCGGCAGCGCGCGCAAAGACAAATCCAATTACGCGGGCAAGACCTACAACAGCGCCGACTCGATCGCCGAGTTTTTCAAACAACGCGCAACTCAACTCGGTAACACTAGCGGCACCTTCCCCCGCCCGGCTAAGCCCGATAGCAGAAGCCCGACCGTGAGGAAGGGCTCTCCGGAAGTCCAAAGTCCAAGGTCCGAAGCCCAGGGGTCAAACTCACGATCC
>JANLZV010000056.1:0-3065 GCA_031366425.1 Pyrinomonadaceae bacterium
GTTCAGGGGCAGGTAGGCCTTTTGGCTTTGCCTGCGCCAACTGCTGTTACAGTTTTTGACACTAACAATGGAGGTCTAACCAGATGGATTGGATGAGTCAACTCAGCGGAGTCTTGAACCAATATAGCGGAGCTGGAGCGGCACCAGCCAGATCAACTGTGCCAGATGATTTCGATCAAATCGCACAGACCGCGCCCAAGTCTGAGCTAGCTGATGGACTAGCCGCCGCCTTTCGTTCCGACGAGACACCTGAATTCGGGAAGATGGCCGCGCAATTATTCAGTAACTCAACTGGTGAGCAGCGGGCTGGGATTCTTAACACGCTAATCCGCACTGCCGGTCCCATGATTCTTTCACAGGTCTTATCGCGCCGAACCGGATCAAACGCCGGCGGGGGTCTATCCAGTGTGATGGACATGCTAACTAATGGGCAACAGACGGAGATCACACCGGAGCAAGCTGCACATGTTCCAGTCGAGGCAGTAGAGGAGATCGCGGCTCAGGCCGAAAAGAAAGATCCATCTGTGATTGATCAGGTCAGTACGTTTTACGCTGCGCACCCGACGCTCGTAAAGACGCTCGGCGCGGCGGCTCTGACAATTGCTCTCTCTCAGATTGCCAAACGGAACGGGTAGTTGATTGGCGGCAGTCGTTGTAAACAATGAGTGCAAAATCAACGAGAAAGGACGCGGTATTAAGCAACGCTCGCAGGCTGGTTCAAGAGGCTGTCGACGTTGCGAACAGGGCTGGCATTGACCCGTCGCAGGTGGTCGAGCCTCACTGTGCCGAAACCCCCGCGACTCACGATGATGGGGATGGTCCAAGTTCAGACAAGCTAAAGTGGTGCGGCGTCGCAGTCGTCATTGATGACGGTACGCACGAGCTATTCGAGATGTCCAAGCCTGATGATGATCCCGAACAGAAGCCCGCCTTTCTGGTAACCCATTCAACCGCAAATCTTGTGCGACAGGACTTCGAGAGATATGAGCCTTCTCTGCAGCGAATGAAAAAGGAGTGGCAGGAAAATAAAAAGTCTCTTTCCAATCAGAAGACAAACGATCGACAGGGAAATGAGTGACTTATCTGGTAGACATTATGAGTGAAGACGTACAACCAAACCGGTCAAGTCAACTCGTGGAAACCAGCGCTTCATCATTTATGCTGGCGTGATGTTCTCAGTTTAGCTTGAACTGACGCGTGCACTTGGAGGATCTGATGGAAGAGACAACTAACTCGTCTGCCGACTTTGAAAAATTGCGGGAAATGATTAAAGACATCGACTTTTGCATGCTGACCACAGTTGATGAAGACCAAGATCTGCACAGCCGCCCGATGTCGCTAAACGGCGAAGTCGACGAGCAAGGCAATCTTTGGTTCTTTACATCTGCCAGTTCGCACAAAGTCTCGGAGCTAAACTCAAGTCCTAAATGCAACGCCAGCTTTGCCGCGCCTGATGACAGTCGCTACGTTTCGATCACGGCCACGGCTGAGTTAGTCCAGGACAAAGCAAAGATCAGGGAGTTGTGGAAGCCAATACTTCAGGCGTGGTTTCCGAAAGGGACTGACGATCCGGATCTTGCCTTGCTCCGTCTCAAAATTGAGAAAGCGGAATACTGGGACAGCCCGTCGAGCAAGGTGGCCCAGGCAGTCTGCTTTGTCTCGGCCCTCGTCACCGGAAAAAGCGCTGACTGGGGTGAAAACAAAAAGATCGATTTGCGATAGCGGCCATTCAAAGACGCGAGTGCCTCACCTCGCGCATGCTCGTCCTCGGCAAAGCACCCAACGAATTAGTTAGCGCGCAAAGTTGAAAAATAGGATACTAGCCGCCTCCCACCTGAGGCGGTTCGTCAACCTGCCTGCGTCTTGACGGTCACGATTCGTTAGCATCAGAGGGCGCGTTGCAGGAACTTGATCGTAATTAACGGTAGAGACCACGGTTGTTAGAAACCTACGAAGTTTCCTTCGATATTCAAATGTCTAACGTCAAAACACGCATCTTCGCGCTTCTCCTGATCATCGTCTCCATCGCGCTAATTCATTACAACTGGCGTCAGCTTTGGCAGGAACATGAGTATTCCATGAAACTCGCGGCCTTTGCGCCGCTCTGTCTGGTGGGCGGAATTTTCCTTTTGTTGTTTCCCACCATGGTCGGCAAACCAAACACCGCGAAGGAAAAGTTAGTCGTGTTTGCAGTCTTCGCGATTGGATTGCTGGCGGGGTTGGTCAACTGGTATCTGATGGATCCGGGTTTCTTCGGCCGCTGAAGCACGGACAAATGCCGATTGGTACCGAGAGGATAATTACAGGCTCTAAGAACACTGGAGCGCGCCGCTTAAGACTCTCTTCACTTGGGAATCTGTGGGAAGAAATCCGCGGCTAGTCTCTTGTCGAGAGTTTGCAAAATGTAATACTGCTGGGTAGCTCCGGTCTTATCCGCAGCGCGGACGTAGAATACGCCTAGCGCGTATTGAGCGAACACGTTTCGTGGTTCCAAGGCGACCACCTTGCGTAAAAGCTCGCCAGCTTCCGTCGCGCGGTCCTTTTTGGAATAGACCATCGCCAGGTTGTAGAGTGCGTGAGTGAATGTTGGCTTAAGCTTTACTGACTCTTCATACGCCCGCGCTGCACCATCGAGGTCACCCTTCTTTTCGTAAGCGAATCCCATGCTCCAATAGAAGACGTGATTCGGCTTCAGGTCGATTGCTTTTTGGTAATACGCGATGGCCTTATCCAGCTTGCCCCAATCCTGGTAGGTGATCGCGAGTCGATTATGAAATAGTCCGTTTTTCGGTTCGATTTCAATTGCTTTGAGACCTTCGGCTTCCGCCTCCGCAAACATTCCCAGACTGTTATAAGTGACGCCTAATTCTGCGTGGGCCTCAGCATTCCCCGGCTCATCAGCTACCGCTTTCGCAAACTGTTCCAGCTTCGGCCACAACTGTTTGCGCGCGCTCGCGGCTCGCAAGCGATCGCGTGCCTCCTCGTGCTCAGGTTTCATTTCTAAAACCTTGCTGAGGGTTGCAATTGCCTCATCATTCTTTTGGGCCATCAGATAAGTATTGCCC
>JANLZV010000058.1:0-4086 GCA_031366425.1 Pyrinomonadaceae bacterium
ATATCGCGCGATGGCTTAGGCTCAAGACCCGCCAAGTCTTCTTCCGCCAGGATGACAAATCTCCCGGGCTCGATTTCATAGCCCTTCTGAATCTCCTCAGCTGCTATTTCATCGCCCGAGTCAGCGCTTACCATGCGCTGCTTGACCCTCAGCAGATGTTTATCGTCAAGGATGTGAAAATGCACGGTGCGATCCACGACCCCCGAGTAAAGCTTGACCGGAATTTTTGAAGTGCCGAGTTTGAGTTCGCCTTTCCAAATTGCTCGAGCAGCCATCTAGGTTCGCTCCTCACTTTCCGCCTCGCCATCGACATCACCACACTCAGCGCAGGAGAATTCGAACCTTGTCGTTACCTGCACGCAGATTGGACAGAGCGGCCCGTCACAATCCAGGCATCGGATTTCCGTGTGATATGCGTACGCCTGACTGCATGCCGGACACGTCTCAGTCGTGTCGGTTAACCACCAAGGCTGCATTCCGGCAGATTTTTGCGGCTTGGCCATCTTGCTGGGATCCTTAAGCAGTTTCAGTTCCGCTCAGGGTCAAGTCGAACTTTTATTTGTCGAATTACTCGTAGCGTAGCGCTTCGATTGGATCGAGCGCGGCCGCTTTCCGGGCCGGGTAGTAACCAAAGAATATTCCTACGGCGGCTGAAAAACTCAGCGACGCAATGATCGCGTTGGCACCGAGCTTGTGACGCTGTCGCAGCAGATCAGTGATTTTCTGTTGTGCAACAGTTGGAACCGTACCGACCTGACGATGGTCAAGAATTTTCGACTTGGACCAGAGCGATTCAATTTTCAAATCGCGGCCGAGATCGGAAACTTCTTCAACCAGCGCATTCGCACGATTGGAGATTTTGGTTCACCATTCTTCGTGAACCAGAACGACTTTAACGGAACCAACCAATTCGGGATTGGCGCAGTGTCTTTCGCTTTTCCCGATGTCACCAGCCCGCTCTTCAACAACTACAGCGCGGGCAACTTCAGCGGCCGCACGATTCAATTGCGCGGCAAGTTCACCTTCTAGGTGTTTCGCGGCGCGGGCTTCTTGGATCACAGGCGCGAAGCTCCGGGTCACGAATCACAGCGGGGAGCCGGTTGAGTGGCTCCCCGCTGTCTTTTATTTCTTGTACTGTTGAGTGAGATTCCCTGCGGTTAAAGGTCGCCGGTCGTAGCCAGGTATTCGTTAATGCAGTCTTGAATAATGCCGTAGCATTTTTCGTAAACTGCCCTTCCTCGTCCATACGGATCGGCGATCTCAGCTCCGCGTCGCTTGGGATCAAACTCACCCAGCAAACTGACGCGGTTTGGAGAGATAGCGTAAGCGTCCATCAGTATCTCAGCTTGAAACTGCTCCATCACCAGAAACCGGTCGATGGACTCAAGCGGCAAGTCGCGAACCCAGGTAGCTATTTCGCTCGGCGCCGGAGTTTGATGAATCTCGCAAGTGTGCGTCGTGTCGTCAATCGCCGGCGCTCCTCTGAAGTCGTAGACACTGCCGGAAAAAACCTCAATCGGCAGGCCACGCTTCTCGACTTCGGAAACGAGAATCGCATGAGCAATCACACTGCGACATCTGTTCGCGGTGCAGATAAGCGCAACTGAAGTCATGGTCTTGGTAAAACAGCAGAGGCCCGACCGTCAGGGAGGGGCTTTCTAGTTTACTTTCCGTCGAGTATTCCGGTTGCGATCAGAAGTTCAGCATTTAGAATTGCTGCGCCCGCAGCGCCGCGGATCGTGTTATGGCTGAGGGCGACAAACCGATAGTCAAGCACATTGTCCGGAAAGAGCCGGCCGATCGTAACGCTCATGCCGTTACCAGCGTCGCGATCGAGACGCGACTGCGGCCGGTCAGCTTCCTCGCGAACTATGATTGGCGACTCCGGCGCTGAATGAAGATCCAATGTCTGCGGCAACGCGGTGAACGAAACGAGTGCGTCCTTGACCTCTTCGATGCTAGCCGACCTGCTCAGCTTCACGCGCACCGCCGCCATGTGGCCATCGGAAACATTCACCCGGTGACACTGCGCACTCACCCTCATCGGCGCGGGAGCGATTCCGGCGTCTTTAAATTCGCCGAGAATCTTAAGGGTCTCCTGCTCAATCTTTTCTTCTTCGCCGTCAATGAAAGGCAAAACGTTGTCGCTGATTGCCAGCGAAGGCACCCCTGGATATCCCGCGCCTGACAACGCCTGCATCGTGGTGACCACCACACTCTCCACCCCAAACTCGGCATGCAGCGGAGCGAGGGCCAGGGCCAGCATGATGGTTGAGCAATTTGGATTCGTGACGATGAACCCTCTGCCCCCGAGCTTCAGTCGCTGCCCTTCGAGCAGCGCCAGGTGTTCAAAATTCACTTCCGGGATTAACAGCGGCACGTCTTCGTCCATGCGAAACGCTGACGAGTTACTGATGACCGGATAACCGGCTTGCGCAAATGCCGCTTCGCTTTCGCGGGCAATGTCTCCGGGTAAACTTGAAAACACCAAATCACAATCGAGCGGCGGCGCGGGCGCTGCGACCGTCATCGCAGCCGCAAAATCCGGCATCTCGCCCGCCAGTCGCCAGGTACAAGCTTCCTGAAAACTCTTGCCCTGCGAACGGTCCGAAGCCGCAAGCGCAGTGATCTCAAACTGCGGATGGTTTTCCAGCAGTTGAATAAAGCGCTGACCAACCATGCCGGTTGCGCCAAGTATTCCCACCCGAAGTTTTTTAGTCATTTAAAGTTAAGTCTCGGCATCCGCCCGCTACCGCTCCCGGTTCTGACAACTCATCAGCGCTTTCTTCATCCGCGCCACTCCCTCAGTCAACACCGGCAAGTCAGCACAAAACGAACATCGCAGGAAACCTTCGCCTTCACTTCCAAAGGCATTTCCCGGCACGGTTACCACACCAGCCTGCAGCATCGCTTCGGCAACTTCCATCGAGGAACCATATTCAGCTATATCGACCATCGTGTAAAAAGCGCCGTCGGGCGTGATGGCGCGCAGCCCGGCGCCGCGCAAGGCGGTCAACAGATGATCGCGACGTTGCGCGAAGGTCGCGCGAATATGATCGCGAGCCTCAGCCGCTTCCTCGCTCCACGCTGCGAGCGCCGCTTTTTGGGAAACCGTCGAAGCGCAGGTGGTGACATAACCATGCAGCAGGTGCGCCGAACGCAACACTGCTTCGTCGCCGGCGATCCAACCGAGTCGCCAACCGGTCATGCTCATCGACTTTGACAACCCGCTGATCACAATCGTGCGTGGGTAAAACTCAGAGATCGATCCGGGACGCTCGCCCGTGTAGTAAAGATCGGAGTAGATCTCGTCGCTGATAATAAAAGCGTCAGGCGCAGTGGCCGCGACTGCATCAGCCATCGCGCGCAGGTCCTCGCGCGTCAGAGTTCGACCGGTAGGATTCGACGGACTCGTACAAACCACGACCTTCGTGTTCGCGTTTAACTGTCTCTTGAAATCATCTAAATTAAAACTGAAGTCCCGACTCGACGGCAACTGATAGAAAACCGGCTTTCCGCCGACCATCTGAGCGATCGTTGGATAGGCCACGAAGCCCGGATTGGGAATCAACACTTCATCGCCAGCGCCGACAAGGGTCATCAGGGCCAGATACATCGCCTCCTGGGAACCGGCAGTGATGATCACCTGATCGATCGAAAGGTTGAGTTGCGGATAACCTGCCGCTACCAGTTCACGCAAGGCCGGCAGACCTGATTGCAGCGTGTAACCGTTCTGCTCCTCCTGAATCACCCTCACGGCTGCGCGCCGGATCACATCCGGCGTCGGCAAATCCGGTTCGCCGAGTCCGAAACTAATATCGCCAGGCTTGGCGCGATCGGTAATCTGCCGGATCGGACTGCGTTCAATTCCACGCAGGAATGCGGGCGGCTGAAACTGTTTTGCCGTTCGGTCGTGCATTGTCACTTTAAACTTGGGATCAGAAGAGCCAATCCACTTACCTCAAATAGTCTTCCAACTGCACCGCGCGTTAAGTTTTCTCGTCGCGATATTTCACGATCACTGGCGCGTAAAGCGAAAGTCCCCAAGCCACTCCACACTCGCCGCGAACGGCGCGTGAACCCGGG
>JANLZV010000511.1:0-1991 GCA_031366425.1 Pyrinomonadaceae bacterium
ATCCGAAGTTCGTCGGCCTCGCGGCGCGCCTTCTTCAATTCATCCTGAAGGCGTTCAACTTGCGACGGCAGATCCGCACGCGTTGTGCGCAGCCCATTCGCGACGCGATCAAGAATCGTCTCAGCTTCACGAAAGCGGGCAAAGGCATCGACTCCGGTAACCGCGCGGATGCGCCGCACACCTGAAGCAATAGATTCGTCGCTGGTAATTTTGAATAGGCCAATATCTCCGGTCGCGCGTACGTGCGTGCCGCCGCAAAGTTCTTTTGAGAAAATATTTTCCGCGCCTTTGATGGAAAGCACGCGGACCTTCTCGCCATACTTCTCGCCAAACAGGGCCATCGCGCCCGAACGCATTGCCTCCTCGGTGGCCATTTCATTGGTCTCCACCGGTTCGTTGCGAAGGATGTGATAGTTGACCAGATTTTCTATTTCTTTGATCTCGTCTGCGGTCAACGGCTGATAATGATTGAAGTCGAAACGCAGGTAGCTCGGCGCTACCACCGAGCCGGCTTGCTTAACGTGACTGCCGAGCACTTCGCGCAAGGCTGAGTGCATCAAATGCGTCGCCGTGTGATTACGGCGGGTGGCATCGCGCTTCTCAACGTTAACTTCAGCCGCAACCGTGTCGCCGACTTTCAAACTTCCTTTTTCAACTTTGACTCTGTGGACGATCAAACCCTGCGCTGGAGAATTAGTATCAACTACCGCCGCAGTGAAATCAGAAAAACCTGCGGTTGCGGGTAGGGCGCTTAATTTACCCACGTCACCAACTTGTCCGCCGCTCTCGGCGTAGAACGGCGTGTGGTCCAACACCACTTCGCCCTCATCATCAGCCTCGAGGGATTCCACTTCCGCGTCATCTTTGACCAAGGCAACGACGCGTGAATTCTCGACGAAGGTAGAGTCGTAGCCTTTGAACAGAGATTTCGTATTCTGGCGACCTGTCAGAGCCAGATAGATCGGCTTGGAGCTTTTAGTCTCATGCGCGAGGCCAACCGCTTTGCCCTGTTGGAGATCCTTTAATACTCCTTCGATTACTGCTCGGAACTCATCTTCGGTAAATTCCTGAATATCTTCTATGACATCTATATCCGGCACAGTACCGGTTAGCGACTTCGCTCGATGTAAGAGCTTGAGCCGAGACTGCGAAAGAATGACATACATCAGGTCGATCGGAGTTCCAAACGTGTCGTAGAGTTTCGCAAGTTCGAGAGTGGGAACCACGATCTCGTCTCCCGACCCAGCGCCACTCTTGCGAATCAGCTCTTCAAGCTTGCTTAGACCAACCTCCATCGTCGATCCAAATCGCTCTTCCTCCAGACGCACCATCTTCTCGATGAATCCGCGGTGCTCTTCCAGTTCGGGAAACGCAGCGTGCATCTGATCGACGACGAAGTCCGTCACTTTGTAAAAGAACAGGCCGTCGAGCCCGAGGGTATGACGACCCTGGTAAATTGCGCGGCGCATGATCTTGCGGATTACGTAATTCCGACCTTCATTTCCCGGCAAGATTCCGTCGGCGATTGAAAAGGCCGTGGCCCGCGCGTGATCGGCGATCACGCGCATAGCGAATCCTGCTTGCGTCTCAGCTTCATACTTCTGACCGGCCAGTTGGGCGATAAACTCCACGATGTCTTTGAGCAGATCAGTTTCGTAGTTTGTTTTCACTCCCTGCAGCACGGCAGTGATCCGCTCGAGACCCATGCCGGTATCTACTGAGGGCGCCGGCAAAGGCTCCAGTTTGAACTCTCCCGGGGCCACTTCGCTGCGAACAAACTGCATAAAGACAAGATTCCAAATTTCCGTGATGGTGTCGCCCGGGCCGTTCACATTGGCGGCGCAATTCTCAGCGTCCGACGGATCGGGACCCATGTAGTAATGAATTTCGCTGCATGGCCCACATGGGCCGGTGTCGCCCATCTGCCAGAAGTTGTCCTTGCGATCAAAACGCAAAATTCGCTCGCGCGGCGCGCCCACCTGTTCCCAAAA
>JANLZV010000544.1:0-4032 GCA_031366425.1 Pyrinomonadaceae bacterium
AAGGTCAGACTTAACGAACTGATGGCTGCCTCTGGAGGATTTACCGAACGCGCTTCAGGCACGATTCAAATTTTGCACACCGAACCGGTGATGTGCCCGCTGCCGGGCGAAGAAGCTGAGGCGGCGCCAATCGATGGGTCAAAGATTCCGCTGCAACTAGTTAAGATTGCTGATTTGAGTTCGGGCCAGGTTAATCCAGTGATTCGACCAGGCGACTTCATTCAGGTGACTGAAGCCGAACCGATTTACATGACCGGCAGCGTCGTGGCTCCGCAAGGGATTTACATGCGCGACCGGCTGACGTTGAGTCGCGCGATTGCGATGGTCGGCGGTGTCAGGAAAGAAGCCAAGAGCAACGACATCCGGATTTATCGACAGAAGCCCGGCGCCCAGGATCAGGAACTGATCAAAGTAGACTATGCCGCGATCAAGAAGAACAAGATTCCTGATTTCTTTCTGCAGGCTTACGATGTAGTCGAAGTTGGTGAAGCCAGCTTCTTCTCGCCTGGCCGGATAGGACCAACTTTGCTGGGTGCTGTGAGCGGAAGCCTCGGCCAAGTGTTTACCAGCGGCGGTACGAACATCGCCAACCGCGTTATCTATTAGCGGACGCGGCGCGCGGAGATAACGCCGACTCAGACAAAGATTCAAGAGATCAGGAGTTCCTAGTTAATGACGAGCAAGAGAAACCAAACGAACACAAAACGCCGTCGCAAGATGTCAGCTGCCCTCTGGACGGCGTTGCTCTCGATTGTCACGATCATTCTCATTTATTGGGAATTGACGGCGCTGCTTTATATTTTGGCGACGCTCGGTGTGACCGCAATCCTCGTGGTCGTGGCTGTCTCGGACCTTGCGCACGGCGAAGGCCACACCAATCTGGCGAGTCAGCCCGACGATTCCGCGGCAATCGGCAGTGGTATCGTATCAACGTATGGAACCAACAAAAGGTAGTAAAGCTCGTCAACGACGAAGCTTTTCCTCAGTAAATCCCGCGCTTTTTTGCCCCAGCCCCGCCCTGCGCTATTTAACACAAGAGTTGTTGAAAGTTTGATCGGTCTGATGCATAATCCGCCTGCGTCCGCCTCCCCGGTGGGCGAAGTGGTCGCGTGGGGTGAGGACACGTGGCCTTAGGGTGGGAGCTGTGGGAGGCTCCCGCCCGCTTTTTGTTTTTGGGGTATTGAAACCTCACGCGCGACACCGCCGCTCGCTTGACCTAAGACTTATTCAGCGTAGAATTCGACGACTGCGAAGGTAGATTGAGTTAGGTTCCGAGCGACCGCAAACCAGATGGTCCTTTCCGAGCGAACAAGGCGAAAGTTCAAGCTCTGGCTGTTCAGGGGCGCAAAAGAGACAGGAGCTCGCGAAGCTCCGGGCGTGACTGACTCTAGTCCTCACAAACAACATCCCTGGTGGAAGGTGATGTGCCTCACCGGCGTCGATTACTTTTCGACCCTTGGTTACCAACCCGGTATTGCTTTCCTTGCCGCCGGCGCTCTATCACCCATTGCCACACTGATACTGGTTCTGCTGACGCTTTTCGGAGCGTTACCCATCTATAGTCGCGTTGCCGCTGAGAGTCCACACGGCGAAGGCTCGATCTCCATGCTGGAGCATTTGCTTTCGCGCTGGAAGGGAAAGCTTTTTGTCCTGGTGCTGCTCGGTTTCGTGGCCACCGACTTCGTCATCACAATTACACTCTCGGCTGCGGATGCCACAGCTCACATCCTCGAGAACCCTTTCACCCCGGAACTAATGAAGCATCAGATGGCCATCACGCTGGTGTTGGTGGGATTGTTGGGCGGGGTCTTTCTGCGCGGATTTAAGGAAGCAATCGGAATTGCGGTTGTGTTGGTCGGCGCCTACCTGTTTTTGAATCTGATCGTAGTCGGCTATGGAATATTTCAGCTGGTGACGCATCCTTATCATTTCGCTGATTGGCAGAGAGCGTTGTTTCTGCATCCGAGCGTGAACGGAAAAGCGTGGCTCATTGTCGGGATATCGCTAATGCTCTTTCCCAAGCTCGCGTTGGGGCTTTCAGGCTTTGAGACCGGTGTAGCGGTGATGCCGTTAGTGCGCGGTGATTCGGATTTAAGCGTCGACGATTGGCGCGATATCCATGGGACGAAGACAGGACGCCCCACCGAACCAGATACGCAAAAACTACTGGATGGTCGAATCCACAATACGCGGAAACTGTTACGCACTGCCGCGCTGATCATGAGTGTGTTGCTGATCACGAGCAGTTTCGTTACGGCCACGCTAATTCCGGCCGCGGAATTTCAGGAGGGTGGTGAAGCAAATGGCCGCGCAATCGCGTATCTTGCCCACCATTTCTTTGGAGACATTTTTGGGACTGCTTACGACCTCAGCACGATCGGCATTCTCTGGTTTGCCGGCGCTTCCGCGATGGCCGGGTTGCTGAATATAGTTCCACGGTATCTGCCTCGTTACGGAATGGCGCCCCAGTGGGCCCAGGCCACCAGGCCCCTGGCGCTCGTCTTCACAACAATTGCCCTCGCTGTCACCATAATTTTTAAGGCTGACGTAGATGCGCAGAGTGGCGCATACGCGACCGGAGTGTTGGTGCTGATGACATCAGCGGCCATCGCGGTGACCCTGGCCCAACGCCGCCGGGGCAAGCCGTGGGTACCATTCATGATCATTGGGATCGTTTTTGCGTATACCACCATTCAGAACATTCACGAGCGGCCCGAAGGAATTAAGATCGCATCCTTCTTCATTCTCGCCATTGTGACCGCGTCGCTGGTTTCGCGCGTGTGGCGCTCGACAGAATTAAGAGTTGAACACGTGGAGCTCGATGACCTGGCTCGAGAGTTTGTGCGACGGGCAGCGAAGGGCACCGTGCGCATTATCAGTAATCGTCGCGACACCGGAGACCCCAGCGAGTACGATCTGAAAGAGAAAGAAAAGCGGGAAGACAATCACATTCCTCTGGATGAGCCGATTCTATTTTTCGAAGTCACTCCGGGTGACGCGTCAGAATTCTCAGGAGTGTTGCAGGTTTGCGGCGAGCGAGTGGATGGACATCGAGTGTTGCGCACGGCCTCGCCGGCAGTGCCAAACGCGATTGCCGCGTTTTTGCTCTTCATCCGTGACGAGACCGGAAAGTTACCGCACGTTTACTTCGGTTGGAGCGAAGGGAACCCGCTGACCTATCTGATGAAGTACATAGCCTTCGGCGAAGGCGACACCGCACCGGTCACCCATGAGGTTCTGCGTCAGGCGGAAAAGGATCCTGAACGCCGGCCGATCGTCCATGTGGGTGGCTAACGATTTGTTCGTATCGTCCCTTTGGCACGAATTCTTCCGCCCATTCCCAGTAAAACTAAGGTAGGCCGGCGGCAACGCTGCCCTTTCTGTTTTAGTTTCCTTTAGGAGTTGCCTAAAAGTGAATGTTGAGGAAGCCAGGGCTTTGGGGCGCGAGATAACCGAAATCGCCAACGCGAGCGGTGATACCAGACGACATCTGACAGAACTGTTTCAGCGCTACCAGGTCCGCGACCTTGATGACGATCTCAGGAAACAGGCGCAGGCGTGCAAGGCCCAGACCCTCTGGATTTTGGAGATAGCCAGCCGGCCCAAAGATTCAACCGAGGTGATTGCCGGCGTAACCGTGGCCCATTTCGGCAATTCGCGGGAGATACTCGAATGCTGCGGTGAGCTCAACGTCCTCGTAAGAAGGTACTTTTCGTGGACCGGGGGCAATTCGAGGTGGGGCTTTCGAGAGGATAGTTACTCGAGATATGAATTGTTGTCCCATGAGGACGCAATCTCCTGGATCCAACAAGCGCTGATTCCAGCGAACGACCTCTAGGACGAATCGGCGTACAATTACATCGTGTCGAAATCAGCTACTTGGAAGCAGGTTCTCGGTTACATCGTTGCCGTCGTTGTGATCGCTGCTGCAACTTCAGTTCTAAAAGTTTTTAGCGTTCACATTAATCCCACCACCGTCGCGCTCGCTTTCCTGCTCATCGTTCTTTTTGTGGCCGCTGCCTGGGGGTCGAA
>JANLZV010000567.1:0-4808 GCA_031366425.1 Pyrinomonadaceae bacterium
CCTCGGTGACCGCGCATGCGGCAAAAGCCAGCCAGCCGTACCACTGCGGCAGGCGGCGTAGTTCGCGCGCCAATCGCCAACACATTTGCGTCGTTGTGTTGCCGCGCAAGCCGCGCCGTTTCTTCCGACCACGCCACTGCCGCGCGCACCCCCGCAACTTTGTTTGCCGTGATCGCCATGCCTGTTCCCGATCCGCACACAAGCACACCCTGATCGGCGCGGCCCGCCGCCACTTCGCCCGCAACTTTACGGGCGTAGTCGGGATAATCCACCGACTCCTCTGAATTCGTCCCGAGGTCATCAACCTCAAGGCCGAGATCAATCAACAGTGGTTTTAGGCGTTCCTTTTCGGCGTAACCAGCGTGATCACTCGCGAGGGCGATTTTCATTATTAGTCTCCATGAATACCGAATGCGATGCGGAGTTTGATGTTACATCACGTTGACATCTCAGTCCAAAATGAACCGGCGAGATGCGAACCTCGAATGCAGCGACATCTTGCCGCACTTCAAAATGGAGCACCATCGAGCGGGAAACGATCGGTTACAATGAAGCCATGGCCAGATATATCGACATCACAACCTGGGCCCGCCGCGATCTGTTTGAGTTCTTCATCGGATTCGATAAACCGTATTTCAATATCTGCTCGCGCGTTGAGGTAACCCGACTTGTCGCCCTCCTTCGCCGCCGTCCGGACGTCAGCACCACCCTCGCCTATCATTATTTCGCGCTCCGCATCGCCAACGAAATTGAACCATTCCGTTACCGCCTCAGAGATGGCCGGGTGTTGGTCCATGACGTGATTAATGGCGGCACGACGGTGCTGCAACCGAATGAGAGTTTTACTTTCGCCTATTTTGATTACGACGACGACTTCGAGAAATTTATTCGGGCGGCGCAAAGCTCGGTGGGCGAGGTGAAACTCGGGGACAGCGCTTTTGACCCGAAGGCGGCTGACGACTCAATTCACTTCACAACCCTGCCGTGGGTCGCGTTTACCAGTTTTTCTCATGCTCGCAATTGGCAGACAGAAGACTCCGTTCCCAAGATCGCTTTCGGAAAGTTTGTCACGGAAGGTGAACGCGTCTACCTGCCCATCTCGGTGGAAGTGCACCATGCTCTCGTCGACGGCGTGCATGTGGGCCGCTTCATCACGCGCCTCGAAGAGACGTTAGCGAATCCTGAAGCCTACATCACATCGTAGAACCTGCATGCCGATCAGGCGATACTCCAAACCACTTGCTGCACCTGTTTGCTTTAAGATTTTTGCTGGGTGAGAATGCTTGGAGTTTCAACTAAGGAAAGCCAACAAAACCTAATGCGCTGGTCACAATATTTCATTCCGACACTTCGCGAAGACCCTGCAGACGCTGAAGTCGCGTCTCATAAACTCCTGCTCCGCGCCGGCCTGATTCGTCAGCTTGGTTCGGGAATCTATTCCTACCTGCCGATGGCCCAACGCGTGGCTTTGAAGATCATGGAAATTCTGCGCGAGGAGATGAACCGCATTGGCGGTCAGGAGTTTTATTTGCCGGCGTTGCACCCGGCCGAAGTTTGGAAAGAGTCGGGACGTTGGGACGCAATCGGCGCGGACATGTTTCGGCTGAAAGATCGCAAAGACGCGGACATGTGTTTGGGAATGACGCATGAAGAAGTATTTACGGCCATCGCGCGCCACGAACTTCGCTCTTACAAGCAACTGCCGCAGGTTTGGTACCAGATTCAAATAAAGTTTCGCGATGAGCCGCGGCCAAAGTCTGGTTTGATGCGTCTGCGTACTTTCATTATGAAAGACGCATACTCGTTTGACGTGGATGCAGCGGGCCTGGACCGTTCGTTTGAAGATCAGCGAGAGGCTTACAAGCGAATCTTTTCGCGTTGCGGAGTAAAGTTTTCGATCGTTGAAGCGTCTTCGGGATCAATGGGTGGAACCGCCTCCAACGAGTTTGTCGCGAGAACGGATGCCGGCGAGGATTTGATTGCGAACTGTGCGTCCTGCGGTTACGCGGCCAACCTGGAAAAGGCGACTTCGCGAATCGCAGCGATTACCGAAGATTCAACCTTCGACGCGCCGGAGGAATTTCCAACTCCCGGCGTTCGTACGATCGAGGACCTGACAACTTTCGTGGGCGGCGCGACACCTGAGCGCCAAATCAAGTCTCTCGTCTACGTGGCGACTATCGAAAACGAGCCACGCCCCGTGCTCGCCTTGCTGCGCGGAGATCATCAGTTACACGACACCAAACTCGCCGACAATCTGGGAGCGACCGCAGTGCGTCCCGCCCATGCGGAAGAAATTCGCGAACTGCTTGGAGCGAGTGCCGGCAGTCTCGGCGGGGTCGGAGCCCGCAAACGCGCGTCGGAAGCCAAATTTGAACTCCTGATTGTCGCCGACCAGGCTTTGAAGGATCGGCGCAACATGACCACGGGCGCGAACAAAGACGATCATCACCTGCGCGGCGTTGACGTTGAGCGCGATATCAAACCCGATCAGTGGGCCGACCTGCGCGGCGTTGTCTCCGGCGAGAATTGTCCGCGTTGCGAAGCCGGCACGCTCGAAGTCTACAAGGCAATGGAAATCGGTCACATTTTTAAACTTGGGACGAAGTATTCCCAGTCCATGGGCGCAAGCGTGCTGACTCCTGATGGCAAGCCGGTCCCAATCGTGATGGGAAGTTACGGCATCGGAGTGGAACGCATCATCACCGCGGCCATCGAACAAAACCATGACGATCAGGGGATCATCTGGCCCAAGTCGATCGCGCCGTTCGATTGCGTTGTCACGATCACTAACGTCAAAGATGCCGCCTTGCGTGAAGCCGGAGAGAAGCTCTACAAAGATCTGCAGCGCGCCGGGCTCGACGCGTTGCTCGACGATCGCGATGAGCGCGCGGGAGTTAAGTTTAAGGACGCCGATCTGATTGGTATTCCTTACCGCGTGACGCTTGGCAAAAAAGCGGCGGACGGCATGGTCGAACTGTTTGACAGAAAGACCAAGACGAGCGAAGACGTAAAACTGAGTGAGATCGTTTCGCGCGTGCAGGCCCTCGCGCTCGCCGGGCTGTAAAGTGTCCTGGATTTCCTCGGATCGCTAACAAAGCATTCTGTGGCCAAATGAAATTCCTCTGGCTAATACCGATTCTCCTCCTCGCCGGTGCCTCAAACGCCGGTAGTCAGGATCTGCTTCCCGAACTCGTGCGGCGAATAAAGCCTTCCGCGGTTGCCATCGAAACTTTTGACGTGCGCGGCGAAAAGTTGTCGCGCGGCAGTGGTTTTTTTATCGACTCGGATCGGGTGGTCACCAACCGGCACGTGATCGACAACGCTTACCGCGCCGAAGTTCATTCATCCAACGGCAACACTTATCCGGTTAAGGGTGTGGTCGCCGTCGATGCCGAAGGCGACATCGCGATTCTCCGGGTGGAAGCGCCGGCTGGCCAGGTGCGCCCGCTTCCGCTCGATCGCACGTCTCCGCAAGAGGGCGAAAGCGTGGTGGTGATCGGAAATCCTTTTGGTCTTGAAGGCAGCGTCACAAACGGCATCGTGTCGGCCGTCCGCGACATTCCCACGTTCGGCCGGATCATTCAGATCACCGCGCCCATCTCACCCGGATCGAGCGGCAGCCCTGTCGTCAACATGCAGGGCCAGGTAATTGGAGTTGCGACGCTTCAAATCACGGGCGGACAAAGCGTCAATTTTGCGATTCCCTCCGAACGCATTTCCCAACTGCAGGGCGGAACCATGATCTCACTTTCCGACCTGGTCGTGGCTTCGGGCCGGAACAAACGCGCGCGGGCAGTGCAGTCGTTTCGCGATGGTCTCAGTTTTCTATCCAAAGACGATTGCGAACGCGCGGTTCCTTACTTTGAAAAGGCAGTAGAGTCTGACAGCAACTATGCCGAGGCGTGGGCGCAGATGGGATTTTGCAAGGAGAAGCTTGGGCGCCATGGCGAGGCGATCGAAGCGTCGAAAAAAGCAGTTGTACTTCGCCCGTCGTTTGAATCGTATTTCAATCTGGGACTGGCGAACTATTACCTGAAGCAGTATCGCGAAGCAGCCGAGAATTATCGACAGGCAATTCGCCTCGATCCTTACAACGCCGCGGACGCGCACTATGCGCTCGGCCTGGTCTATCGAGATTGGGGCCGCGCTGACGACGAGATCCAGGCTTACAAGCAGGCGATTCGTTTGAAACCGGACTACGTTAGCGCCTATGAACGACTTGGCACGCGCTACCTGCGTTCAAAAAAATATTCCGAGGCGATCGAAACCTTCAAACAACTTACTGCCTTGAAGCCTGGCGACGCGAGTGTGCCAAACAACATGGGCGAAGCGTATTTTGAAATGGGATTGATGTCTGACGCGATTGAATCGTTTAAGCAGGCAATCCAGCTAAAGCCTGATCTCGGCAAGGCCTATTTCAACCTCGGGAAATCCTACCTGGCATTGAAAAATCGTGACGCTGCCGTCGAGCAATACAACATTCTGCAAAACCTTGATCAGGATTGGGCGGAGAAGTTGAACAACCTGATCAATCCGTGAGTCAGTCGTGAGTCGCCAGTCGGGAGTCTTCAGTCGTTGGCGGTTCCCATTTGCGATTGATCAAGCTCGCGACAAACCCCGCCCCAAAGCCGTTGTCGATGTTAACCACCGTCACATTTGACGCGCAGGAGTTCAGCATTCCGAGTAAGGCAGCGACGCCTCCAAACGAAGCGCCGTAGCCGATGCTGGTTGGCACCGCAATCACGGGCACGCTCACCAGGCCGCCGACTACCGACGGCAGCGCGCCTTCCATTCCCGCAGCCACG
>JANLZV010000570.1:0-3364 GCA_031366425.1 Pyrinomonadaceae bacterium
TTTGGCCACCCGGGCTGGCTCAATGAACGTTTGACCGCGCATATCATTTCGCCGGTGAAAGATTCCCTGGTGACGGAAGTTTTGGCATGGACTCCGAGCACACGGGGCACGGTACGGGGCCGCACTTACCAACTCGTGTTGCCTGAAAAGGTGACGCAGGAACAGCTTACTGCGGCATTCGAAAGCGAAAAGAAGAAAGTGCGCGGTCAGATCGTCTTGGTCGGCAAGCACACGGCAGTGCCGATTGCGCTGAGTCCGCCGTCGAAACGATTGGACGACAAGGTGGCCGAACAGCGTTTCGATCCCGACGCTAAAGCTTCGCCGTCCCCGTCGCCCGCGCCGACTCCCGATCCAAAAATATTAACGGCGCGGAAGATTGATGAGCAGCTCAACCAATTTCTGAAAGACAATGGCGCGCTGGTGCGCGTCAATGATGCGGCGCGCGAACATGGGCAGATCCGCGCGTTCAATAATCGCACTTTCGACGTCAACAAAGCCGTGCCGACGGTAGTGATGCGCAACGAAGACTTCGGTCGTATCTCCCGTCTGATGGCTGACAAGAGCGAAGTAGTTCTGGAATTCAATATCGTCAATCGTGTCTATCCTGAAGGTAAGACGTCCTTCAACACGATTGCGGAAATTCCCGGCACTGACAAGGCCGACGAAGTCATCATGCTGGGCGGTCATCTCGATTCGTGGCACGCAGCAACCGGCGCCACCGACAACGCAATTGGTTGCGCGATCATGATGGAAGCTGCGCGCATCCTGAAAGCGTTGAACATCAAACCGAGGCGCACCATTCGCGTTGCCTTATGGAGCGGGGAAGAGCAGGGACTGCTGGGCTCCCAGGCTTACGTGAAGGAACACTTTGGCATGTTTGAAGATCAGAAACCCGGTTATGAAAAGTTTGGCGGGTATTTCAATATTGACTCGGGCACTGGGCGAGTCCGCGGCGCGTCTGTGTTTGGACCTCCCGAAGCGGGGAAAATTTTGCGCGAAATTCTCAAGCCGTTTAAGGCTGACGGTGTGGCCGGCGCGATTGTAACTAAGAGCAGACGGACTGGGGGCACTGACAGCACGTCTTTCAACCAAGCGGGCTTGCCCGGCATCGGTCTCGCGCAGGATCCGATTGAGTATGGCACGCACACCTGGCATACAAATCTCGACACTTATGAACGCATACTCGAAGACGATGTGAAGAAGGCCGCAGTGGTAGTGGCAACAGCGGTCTATGAATTGTCGATGCGGGATGAATTGCTGCCGCGGTTTTCCCGAGAAGCCATGCCGCCGCGGCCACCTGCCGATCCGGCTGACACTCCCGAAGTGAAGCCGGCAGCGAAACCCACACCACGGGGCCGGATCCGTTCACGGATTAGACGCGGCTGAGTCGTCTAATTTACTTCTTACCGAAGCCGCCGCCGCCCGGCGTTTCGATGCGAACGCGGTCGCCGGTTTTCAATTCCCAGCTTCCCTTGGAAACGATCCGGCGACGCCGTCCGTTGCTGATGATTGCCGCCTTCCCGCACTTGCCGATCTCACCGCCTGCCAATCCATACGGTGCGAGCTTTCTGCGATCGGCCAACAGCGACATACGCGCCGGCACGAGCGTCTCGATTTCACGAACCACGCCATCGCCGCCGCGGCGTTTACCCTCGCCGCCTGAACCGCGCCGAATCTTGTATTCATGAACGCGCAAAGGATATGCATACTCAAGCGCTTCAGCGGGCGTGTTCAGACTGTTGGTCATGTGCGTATGCACGCCGCTCATGCCGTCGCTCCCCGGCCGCGCACCCATGCCGCCGGCAACGGTTTCATAATAGGAAAACTCACTAGCCGCATGGCCCGCGCGCGAATCGATCCCGCCGATAGTCAGATTATTCATCGTGCCCTGGCTGGCCGCCGGAATTTTTTCTGGGAGGGCGAGGGCCAGGGCTTTGAACAACACGTCAACAATGCGTTGTGAAGTTTCCACATTGCCTCCGGCCACTGCCGCGGGATGCCTCGCGTTAACGATCGTGCCGGCCGGCGCGATCACTTCAATAGGTTGCATCAAGCCGGCGCTGGCCGGCACATCGTCGCCGAGCATGCAACGGAAAACGTAGCTGACGGCTGAAACAGTAATCGCTTCGACGGCGTTGATTGGGCCGGCCACCTGAAGCGAACTGCCGGTGAAGTCAACGCGAGCGCGATCGCGTCTGATCGTAATGCGCACCCGGATCGGAATCGCCCGGTCATCGACGCCATCGTCATCGAGCGCATCTTCGGCTTCATACGCTCCATCAGGGATCGACTCGATCGCCCGACGCATCAGCCGGCCGGCGTAATCGATCAGATGCGCCGCATACTCAGTCGCTTCCAGCGCGCCCCGGCGTTCAACGATCTGCAGCAACCGTGCGGCGCCGGTTTTGAGTGAACCAATCTGAGCCTGGAAATCACCACGCCGTTCATCAATGCCACGAATGTTGGCCAGTATCAAACGCATTACGTCGCTGACGATCTCTCCATTTTGGACCAGTCGCACGGGTGGAATACAAAAGCCTTCGCCATAGATATCCGTTGCCAGTCCCATCGATCCGGGAGTCGCGCCGCCGATGTCGGCGTGATGCGCGCGGTTGGCGACGTAGAACAAGGTGTGCAGTTGGCGGTGGGCAGTGGGCAGTTTTCTGTTACGGGACTGGGGCAGAACTTTCTTAGGTAGCCTCTTCGACATCAGATGATCGCCACCACGCACTGCCCACTGCCCAATGCACACTGGCGCGATCAGCGTCACGTCCGGCAGATGCGTGCCGCCGCTGAAGGGATCGTTAACAGCGACCACGTCTCCGGGGTTTAACTGCACTTGTCTTAACGCCGCGGTCACCGCCATCGGCATCGAGCCAAGATGGACCGGCATGTGATCCCCCTGAGCGATGACGTGGCCGCGAGCGTCAAACACCGCGCACGAATAGTCGCGGCGCTCTTTAATGTTTGGCGAGAAGGCGGTGCGCCGAAGCGCGATGCCCATCTCCTCAGCCACTGAGGTGTAGAGCGCGCGGTAAATTTCGAGAGTGGTTGGATCGAAGTTCATAAGTTAACAGCAGAAGCCCGACCGTTAGGGAAGGCCTTCACGATCTCACGATCTCCCGAGCCCTCCCTAACGGTCGGGCCTCTGCTTTCGAACGATCGTGCTTGTTTGAATCAGCAGAGTCCCGACCGCATCGATCTCAGCAGTACAACCTGGTGGAATCAAAGTGGTCGACGAATATTCCGAAACGATGCAGGGGGCACTAAGCTGCATGCCCGGCTGCAGTTCACTTCGCTGGTAAACCGGAACACGGAATTTTTTTGATTCGAAGTAGGCGGTCGCATAATTTGCCGTTCGCGC
>JANLZV010000589.1:0-6566 GCA_031366425.1 Pyrinomonadaceae bacterium
CGCATCGCGGCATCGTAAATAAATGCGGCCATGATCGTTGCCGCCTGTTTCATGTCGTCCGCCTGAATCCGATCAAATACGTCCTGATTGGAATGGTGCGTCCGCGTGTCATACTCGATTTCGTCTTGAATGAATTGAAAACCCGGGAGTCCAATACCATCAAAGGAAAGATGGTCCGTACCGCTGGTATTTGAAATCGACAGGGTCGAAGCGCCCAGATCGCGGAAGGGCGTGAGCCACTGGCGAAACAACGGGCGCACGGATTCATTGCCCTGCAGGTAAACGCCGCGAATCTTTCCAGTTCCGTTATCAAGATTGAAATAGGAACTGAATTTTTCATATTCGGGTTTTGCCACGAGGGTCGCGGCCGGCGCCGGTGCGCCTGCGGCGGCGGGCGGGGTTTCCATCTTTCCGAAGTGTTCGGCGACATAGGCACGCGAACCGAGCAGGCCTTGTTCCTCACCGCTCCAAAGCGCCACCCGAATCGTGCGACGCGGTTTCAGATTTAACGTTTCAAGAATCCGCACCGCCTCCATCGCTACCGAGACGCCGGCGGCATTGTCCGTGGCTCCGGTGCCGCCATGCCATGAATCCATGTGGCCACCAAGCATCACCAGTTCATCCTTAAGATCGGTTCCCGGAATTTCCGCGATCGTGTTGTAGCCCATCGCATCGGCGTCTTGCCAATCAACCGCCAGGTCGACCGTCATCTTCACCTTCTCGCCGGCTTCGATCATCCGGACGATCCGGTTGTAGTGTTCCACTGCCATTACTAACTGCGGAATGATCTTCGGCGCCTTCTTATCGTAGGGCTGAACTTGACGCGGCGCATTTGGCCCAAACGGATCGTCGACGATGGGCTGCGGCACAGACGCGGCTGCCACGAAGATCGTACCGCCATCGCCCATGCGGCTCGCGTCCACCAAAACTGCCGCGCCCTCATCATGGAAAAACTGAAGCTTCCGCGAGGCAAAGCGTCGCATTTCACGCAGCTCCGGAGTGAGCTCGAAACGACGGCCACCACGCGGCCTCGGTTCCGGCGAATCCGCGAGGGCCAAAAGGTTCTTTTCATTTAGCCGCGTGCCAGGCGCCTCGAAGAGGGCCTTCACCTCACGCAGCTTACTCGTGAGCACGATTGCCCCTTTCAGTTTGCCCTTAAACTTCATCAGCTCCGCTTCGTCTTTTGCGTCCACATAGATCACCTCCGCGGTGACCGCGCCATTCGTGGCCGGCGACCAGGCTTTAGGATAGGCAATCAAAGGAATCGCCAAAGGATCCACTACCTGGGCGGAGAAACGCTTGAGCGACCAACCGCGGCCGAAGGGTCCCCAGGCTTCGAGGTGCGCATTCTGAAGTCCCCACTTGGTTAGCTGATCGCGCGACCATTCATTGGCTCGCTTCATTCCTGGTGAGGCGGTGAGCCGCGGTCCAATTACATCGCTTAGATAGCTGAGGGTTTGCATCACTTGCGAACGATTCATGCCCTCGTCTTTGATCCGCTCGATTGGATCGTTCGGATCCTTGATGGGTGTTTGGGCCGATGGAGACGATGGGCTCGGAGCCGGTTGTTGGGCCAGGCCAGCTGATGATGATGCATTCAGAAAAGTGAATAGCAACAGCACGGCTGCCACGTTGCGATGTAACATGTTGGACGCTCCCGATTTGGATTTGATTGAAAGGTGTGCGCTCCGTTCACGCTATTCGCTGTTTTGAACGGAGTCAAAATACTAACCACAACTCGACAAACTTAACTAGCTTTCCTTGCCTTCTTCACTGGCTTTTCTTTGGCCAGTTCGCCGGTGGGATCGTTTGAACTGTATCCACACTCTTCGACAGCGCAATGCTGGAAAGTTCCCTGCTTCTTGGTTGTCTTCTCGAGCAGGAACGGCGCGCTACACTTCGGACAAGGCTCGGCTACCGGCTTGTCCCAATAGACCCGATCGCAATCAGGATAGGTGCCGCAGCCATAGAATATTTTGCCGCGTTTCGACTTCTTCACCACCAGCTCGCCCTTACAGCCAGGCCGGGCGCAATGCACGCCAGTCGATTCCTGCTTAATGTATTTGCACTTCGGATAATTTGAGCAGGAGATAAACTCACCGAAACGACCGAATCGTTTTACCAGCTGGGCGTCATCCACCGGACACTTCTCGTCCAGTGGCACCGGCGCCGGCGCGGCCACTCCGCTCTTAGCGATCTTGCGAATGTTCCGACACTCAGGATAGCCAGTGCAACCAAGAAACGGTCCAAAGCGGCCGCGCTTGAGCTGCATCGGCTTGTCGCAGAGCTCACAAATTTCCGGCTCCGCGGGAGCTTCGTTGCCACCACCCGCTTCGGTTCCCTGCGCGCCGCCGTTAGCGATCGCTTTAGGTTCCGCATCGCGCGTCGCTTCACACTTCAGGCACTTGAGATACTTGCCAAAGCGGCCTCGCTTCCGCACCATGCCCTTAGTCTCACACTTAAGGCAGACCTCGTCCGTGGGAATCTCTTCGTTCTTTATACGCCCGGTGTATTCGGTGAACGCGATCAGATCCAGGGAGAACTTGTTGTAAAACTCATGCAGCGCATCGGTCCACTTGAGCTTCCCCTCCTCAACGCTGTCCAGCTCTTCTTCCATCCGGGCGGTGTAGGTCTCATTAAAGAGATCGGCAAAGCCACCTTCGATCAGCAGATCGTTGACGGTCTTGCCTAATTCTGTCGGATGGAAACGGCCTTCCAATTTTTCCACATACTCACGCGCCAGGATCGTGGTCATGATCGCAGCATAAGTCGACGGGCGCCCGATTCCCTTTTCTTCCAAAGCTTTCACGAGCGTGGCTTCAGTGAAACGCGGCGGTGGGTCGGTAAAATGCTGTTCCGGGGCAATCTGATTCTGCTTGAGCGTTTCGCCCTTTTCTACCGGCGGTAGCGTGCGCTCGGCTTCTTCATCATCTTCGGTCTTCTCGTCTCGGCCCTCCTGATAAAGCTTAAGAAAGCCGTCAAACTTCTGTACGGAGCCGGTAGCGCGGAAGATAAACCGGCCGGCGGAGATGTCGATGGTGGTTTGATCGAAGATGGCGGGAGTCATCTGCGAGGCGACCATACGTTGCCAAATTAAACGATAGAGTCGCAGTTCATCGTTGTTCAGATGGCTCGCCAGCGAGTCCGGAGTTCGCGTCACATCGCTTGGACGAATCGCCTCGTGAGCATCCTGCGCATCTTTCTTCGAGCGATAATGAATTGCCTTTTCCGGAAGATACGGATCGCCAAACTGTTTGCCGATGAAATCCCTGACCTCGCCCAAGGCGGCATCGGAGACTCGCGTGGAATCGGTTCTCATGTAGGTAATCAACCCGACTGAACCTTCGGAACCGATCTCGATGCCTTCGTAAAGCTTTTGCGCCACCATCATCGTTCGCTTTACAGCCCAACCAAGTTTGCGCGCAGCTTCCTGTTGCAATTTCGACGTAATAAACGGCGGCACCGGATTACGTTTGCGCTCTTTGCGAGTTACTTCGCTAACTACAAACGTCTGCTCGTTGGCTTCGGCGACCAGGGCAGCGGCAGCGGTCTCATCACCGATTAATATCTCGCCGCGCTTTACCTCCTGATCGAATCCGCCCGTCTTAACAGTTTGTTCGCCAACCTTAAAAAGGCGCGCTGCAAACGCCGGCGGAAGGTGGGCACTCAGATTCGCGGAGATGGTCCAATATTCCGTCTTAATAAACTTTTCAATTTCACGTTCGCGCTCCACTACCATCCGCAACGCGACTGACTGCACTCGGCCCGCGCTCAGCTTGCCACCAACTGTGCGACAAAGCAGCGGCGAAACTTTATAACCAACCAGCCGATCTAAAACTCGTCGCGCCTGTTGCGAGTCGACCAGGTTCTGGTCAATTTGCTTGGGATGTTCAAACGCTTCATTGACCGCGCGCTTGGTGATCTCGTTGAACATCACCCGAAAAGTGGCTTTGGCCGGACGCTTCGGCACGATCTCTTCGGCCAGGTGTTGGCAAATTGCTTCACCTTCGCGATCAGGGTCAGCCGCGAAGTAGATCGTGTCAGCTTCTTTCGCGGCCTTCTTCAGTTCGGCAACGATCTTCTTATTGTTTCGTTTCCTGGTGTCGGGGATCACTTCATAGGTCGGTTTGAAATCGTCGTCGACGTCAACGCCCAACCCTTTGCTGGGCAGATCCTTTATGTGACCTATCGAAGCCTTAACCAGATAGTCCTTCCCCAGGTATTTGTTTATGGTCTTCGCCTTTGCCGGCGATTCAACTATGACTAAATTTTTTGCCATCTTAATTTTGGTAAATGGTAAATAGTTAATCGTAAATGGGCTTGTGCGTCGTCGTTGGTGCGGCTTGCTGCCTTGCCGCGGTCATCCGAGCAAGGCCGTTTCGATTCACCATTTACCATTTACTATTTACCGTCTCTTACATCTTCCGTACAAAACATTTTCCCGGCAGGGCCCGGACCAAATCTCTCATTTCCAACGTTAACAGCGCGGAGGTTAAATCCGAAATCGAGAGTCGGCTCTTACCAACAAGCGCATCAATGTGCGCCGGGTTGTCCGCCGAAAGCAACTTGAAAACTGACTGCTCCGAACCCGTGAGCCCTTGTGGCACCAGGGCCAGCTGGTCTGCCAGCGACTTTTGTTTCGACTTCTGGCCCAACGGCGGCGGCAACAATTTCGCCGCAATTTGAGGCGGCAACTCGGCCGCCACGTCCTGCCACTGTTGCACGAGCTTAGCCCCGGCGCCCTTAATCAAGTAGTTGGTGCCAAAGGAGTTTCGCGACGTGATGTTGCCGGGCACCGCAAACACTTCGCGATTCTGTTCGATAGCCAATCGCGCGGTGATCAGCGATCCGGAATTCTCGGCCGCCTCCACCACGATCACACCCAAACTCAACCCGCTAATGATGCGGTTCCGATACGGAAAGTTTTCCGAGACGGGTGGAGTGGATATGGGAAACTGCGTGACCATCGCTCCGCCGCCGGCCAATACTTCGTCCGCGAGCTTCTTATGATCGCGCGGGTAGACCTCGTCGATACCGGTGCCTAGCACGGCGAGCGTGCGGCCCCCGGCTTCAAGCGCTCCCCGATGGGCCGCCGCATCGATGCCGCGAGCAAAACCTGAAACTATCGTCACTCCGCGTTGCGCCAAATCACGAGCCAGCATGACTGCAGCGTTCAGGCCGTAGGTGGAACACCTGCGCGAACCGACGATCGCTACGCACGGTTGATCCAGGCATTCAGTCCAGGCGCCCTTAACGTAAAGCGTGATCGGCGGATCGTAAATCTCCCGCAGCGACGCTGGATAAACGCCGTCATCGAGAATCAGAATCTCGCAACCGACCTGCTTCGCCTTATCAAGTTCGTCTTCAGCCAGCTTGTGTGTGTCTCGCGCGACGATGCTGTCGACCGCTTCGGGCAGCAGGCGCAACTGTTCGAGCTCCACCCGCTTGGCGTTGAAGACGGCTTCGGCAGATCCAAAACGCTCGAGGAGTTTGGCAGCAGCGCGAGGACCGATGCCGGGAGTCATATTGAGAGCTACCCAATCACGCATACAATTTCGGAATTCGGATTTCAGATTGCGGATTTAAAAAGCGACTTCGCTCCGTCGATTCTCGCTGTCTTTATCGAAGAAACAACAATTGACAAAATCTCGTCTGACTCCCGAAGCAAACCAGCGACTCGTTCCGGTTTGATTAATTCTGCGTCGATGAGAAGCTGAATTCAATACATGGTTTCGTCTGCTTCTTCTTCGACGATGCCCATCTTGGATACAAAGTCTCGTTTCGATCTTGCTCTACAGGCAGCTCGGTAATTTGCGCCTACTGAAGTGGCACTGCGAAGCATTTGATTTCTGATTGCAGTAGCCGTCGGAGAATTCGGCAGGCTTTCGGCGAGCCGAATAACGCGAAGAGCGAATACTCTCGTTCTAGTCTTCATGTCATCAGCGTTCATGGCACCAAATTTCGCAATCCTCAATCCGCATTCCGCAATCGTTTGGCGGAGGCGTGTAGGAATCGAACCTACCTGAGCCTGCTCTCACAGTCTCACTGACGGTTTTGAAGACCGCGCCGTTCACCAGAACAGATTCGCCCCCAATTCTGCAAACATCATCCTGGCCGACTTGCCAGATGCTTTTGCCGAAAGGGCTGACCGCCCATTCGGAGCGAAACCCTACGCGCCTCCCGCCAAAACTGTCAAGCATGGACCAGCTAACGGGCCTTTGCGATCGATGAAAGAAGTCATGCCCGAAGTCTGTCAGCGAAATGCGTCCCATGGCCTCTGTACCCAGGCAGATCATTCACTAAACGGGACATCGTGGGACATGGTGAAAGGGGTGAGAGGTAACCCGCGATCAGTGAGTGACTTAGAGGGTTTCAAAAAAGGCCGACCTTTTTCAGTTTTTTCTCTGAACTGAACGCATTTTTGAGATGGATTTTCAGATCATTTACTGAACGGTTCCATCCTTTAGTTGAGCAGATCGGGAATGCGCGAGGCGATAGCGAAGACGATTAGACCCATGACGATTGCCAGGATAATGCGCCCTGGCGTCCAGTAAGTCGCCATGAAT
>JANLZV010000599.1:0-2545 GCA_031366425.1 Pyrinomonadaceae bacterium
CCCCCATCCGGGCAGCCTGGTGTTGCATGACTGTATTAAGCCTTTGGGCCTGACAATTACCGAAGCGGCGACCGCCCTAGGCGCAATACTCGTCACTTAAGGATCTTGATGGCAGCGGAGAAGTCAATGAGTGGAGCACGCGTGTATCCACGGCGCAAGGGGTAGTTGCTCATCTTTCGCTTCACCCCGCGAGGATTACGGCGGTTGCGACTGGAGGCGACAGGTTCATCGAGGATTTCCGCCAGCACACTGTCATGAAACTTTTTGCGGCTCCGAGGGGGAAATAGCGCCGTAAGATGCTATCTTGCGGCGGACAATGCGGACGGCGTGAAGAAATGACAGTCGGTCGGGATCTTCATGGGCGCGCAACGCAACTTCGTGCATGAGGCCGCGGACAGCGAAATGGGCCATCAGCAGGCCATAGAACTCTTGCCGCACCAGATCTGGAGTCTTGCTGCGCAGGATGATCCGCGCCCCCCTGAGGTGAGTTTTGAGTTCGTCGAAAGCGGTTTCGATTTCCCATCGGTCGTGATAGATCGCCGCCAGTTCCTCCGCCGGAGCCCGTTCGTGGTCAAGAATAGTCGTTGCCAACCGATACACGGGCTCTGCACCCTCGACTCCTTCCAGTTGGTACTCGATGATCCGCACTACGATTCCATTGCGTCCGCGCCGGCGGTCCGGTTGCGTCCGATAGATCCGGCTCAGGTACGATCCGTCCGGTAGACGTTTTTCGCAAGGAAGCACAAGGTTCTTTTTGACTCGCCACAGCAAGTCAGCGCCCGTGGCCGCCGCCTGTTTCCACATCTCAAAGCCGAAGAATCCACGATCTGCAAGACACAGCATGCCCTTGCTCAGGTTAGGCAGTACCGTTTTTGCCAGAGCCACCTCGCTAGTGTGGTAGTCGGCCATCCGGCTACCAAACAGGACATGGGTGCCGTTCTCAACCAGCGACACAAAGCGGATCTGCGGATAGGCGCTCTTGCCGCGACTGGATCCCGGGCGGCCAAAGGCTTCATCGTTGCCTTTCTCGTCGGCGACGTCCAACGTGCTGCCATCCATGCTCACCAGACGCCAATCGCGATACCATGCGCCCTTTGTGGCCGGGACCGCGACCGGCTTGACCACCGCATCGTGCAGTTGTTGCAGCGGTTCCCAGCCCAGCCTCGTTCGCGCCTGCGAGATGCCCGAATTACCCACCACGCGGATTCCCGCGGTGGGTTCCGCCAACCACTGGATTCCTTCCAGCAGGCATCGCAGCACTTCCCGATACGAAGACTGCATGAACAGAGCCAGGCCGATTACGTAGTACACGACCACCTGCGCCGGCAAGTCTCGCTGACGAACACTCTCCTTCTTGCTGGCTGCCAGCACCGCTCGAACTTGATCCAGCGGGAAGGTCTTGGCTACCACTCCCAAACTGATGTAGTCAGTGATGCGGCTACCGGCGGGTAAGGTTGCCACCGTTCGCGCCACTAGGATTCACCGCGCCGACCGGCCTCATCTGTTTCCAGCGAATACGGAAAGTGCCCGCGAATAGTCCCATTGAAGTACTTGCCCTTTGAAGAAGCCGCCACCAACGCTTCATACACAGAGACTGGAACTCCAAAATAACGATAGACCGAGTGACTGCAAAACTCCAATTGCAGAATCTCGCGGGTCTCGTCGTACCCGATCGCGACCATTGTGGTCGATTCCACCGACATGACGTTCATGAGTGACCTCCATGAGAGGCTGCGCTCTAGAACAGATTAGCACAGAAATGTTGTTAAGTGAAGAGTATTGGCCCTAGGCGTTTCGCGCAACACGCTGTCGGAGTTGGTGAACTTCAAGCGGGGAATCTCTCCCGAAATGGCGATCAGGTTGTCCAAGGCGTTCGGAGGGAGTCCGCAGAGCTGGTTGACGCAGCAAGCGCACTACGACTTACCGCAGTTGCACGCCGACGAAATAAAAGTGGCTCGGCTGCAACCGGAGTGACGGTTTTCGGAAGATGATACGATCCAACGTATATGAAGTACCGCGCGTTGGTCGTATTTTCTCTGTTCACGTCTCTGCTCGTGGTCGCTGACACGACCGGGCCGAAACCACTCCAACTGGCTGATATTATCGCCTGGAAACGCATTCAGGCACCCTCCATCTCGAACGATGGCTTGTGGTTCGCCTATCGCGTTTCGCCCGCTGAGGGCGATAGCGAAGTGGTCATCCGCAACCTGAAAGACGGCAAAAACGGTAACGATCTGCACTTTCCGATTGGCGAGTTGCCTCGGGCTGAGGGTCCTGGTGGACCTCCGCAATTCCAGGCAGGGCCGCCGCGCGATCTGGTGATTTCTGACGACGGGAAGTTTGTGGCGTTCCTCGGCTATCCGACCGCGAAAGAGGCGAAGGGCCTCAAAAATGCCAAGAAACCGATTCAGAGCAAGGTGATTGTGATCGACCTGGCGAGCGGCAAGAAGACCGAGTTCGAAAAGATCCGGCGGTTTGCATTTTCAGGGGAGCGGTCGACGATGCTGGCAATGCATCGGTATTCCCCCACACCAGTTGCTCCGGG
>JANLZV010000628.1:0-2681 GCA_031366425.1 Pyrinomonadaceae bacterium
TAAATATTTCAAATTGGCCTGAAGGTTACGACTCGCACGACGCCAAACCCGTTGAGGTTGAAATTCGCCACTAAGAAATGGGTAATCTCTGCGCGGTCGCAACGACGGCTGGCTGAGTTTTTTGATTCAGCTGGTAAATCGTCGCGGAGGGAATTGAGCCGAGCGAGACGGTAAACGTCGGCGCGCCCGCGTGCTGTAGTGCGGCGATGATTTGTTCGTTGCTGAAATACCGGCGACCTCGTGCGTCCACCACGAAGTCTCCCTCGCGCAACTGCAGCAAAGCAGCCGGATCGGAAATGGAGACGAAAACCAGATCCGGGCGGCCCGCGCGCCCAGCGTAGTAAGTCGCGAGTCCCGGAGTTTCGCTGGCGACTTGCGCTCCCGGCTGTGCTTGCCCGGCGATTACATTCACCACGTCGCGCACACTCGCATCATAAAATTCATCATGCGGAAAATAGTAACCTGCGTTACTCATGCCGCCCGCAAGCGCGTTCGTGTAAAGACGGAAATGCGGCGCACCCAGGTTAATGCTTGCGTATGCTGAGGCAACAATTAATATCAGGGCCACGCCCGAGGTCGCGTAGCCTCCCCGCCACCGCGCGGCGAGCGCGCGCGAAAGTATTTCGTCAAGCCAACGCCCGACGAGCTGCGCTCCGAGCGCTGAGATGATCAACACCGCCGGCAGGATCGAAGTGAAGTAGCGGGTGAACTTCCCACCTCCGAAGCTGAACGTCATCATCCAGAGAAAGAGCCACAACTGCATGAAAAGTCGGCCGTCGCCAAGTTTGCGCCTGAATATCAGAGGGAACCCAACCAGGAAACCTGCGACGGTCAGTGTCGGCAGTTTCACCACCAGGAAGAGATGGTAGAAGTACCACGGGATGCCGCGCAGCCAATCGGTGAAGCGATGCGGATAGAGCTTGCCCATGAATTCATAGCCGTCGTGCCCGATGAGTTTCTGTCCGGCGAACTGGCCCATTTGGTGCCAGGTAGCGGGGAAGAGAATCGTCGGATTCAAGATGACAAACACAACTCCCATCAAGCCGTAAAACACCAGCAGCCGCTTTTTCCCAAGCCGCCAACGCGTTGCCGGAACTGACTGAAAGATGAAGTAGTAGCAGATGGCGACCGTCAGAAGTTGAGGCAGGTATTTCGAAGCCATCATCGCGCCGAAAGCAGCCCCAGCGGCCCAGTAATACTTTTCGGCGGCCTTGGTCGACTTGGTTTCCGCCTCGCGTTGGCCGCGGAGCCAGATGATGTTGCCGAGCAGTAAGAAAAATGTAAGAAACGTGTCTTCCTTCGCGATTCGATTAAACCCGATGGCCATCGGATCGAAAGCCCAGAGTGCGGCAGCGATCAAACCGACTTGGGCGCCGAACAATTCGGCCGCTAACAGGTAGATAAGAATCGCGGTTAGCGCGCCGAAGACGGTGCCTGGGAAACGAAGCGCCGCTTCGGGCGAAATGGGATGCTGACCACCCAGCGAAGAAATGCTGTTCCACTTGTCGGCGACAACCAGGCTCGCAGTCAAAAGCGCTTTCATGAGCAGTGGGTGCTCGCTGTTGGCTGAGGTCAGGCCATTCGCGCGATAGTCACCAACCGCCTGGAGTTTGTTCAGCTCGTCTTCACTCAACCCGTCAGCGCTCAAACCTGGAATCCGTATGGCAAAACCCGCCAGCACCAGGAACACAAGCGCGGCAATCAACACCCTTCGCCCGACTACGATTCCGGCACGCTCCCGAAAGAGTTCGGGTCGCGATCCTGCGGTAATAAGTACGTCAGAGCTGGCTGCCAAAAGTTCCGTCCTCAATTAACCATCTTGCTGTTTACTGCCTGCGATCCACGTCCGGAAAATCAGGGCTTAACAAAAGCCGCAAGGTTAACGCGATTCAAAGTGGCGCGCAACTTCAACACCCTTTGGACCCTAATGCAATCGGAGCACTTTCGACACTGCATCGCGAAGTTTAGCCCAACCCTCGACACCTGCCCTCAGCGAAACAAATTTTTCGAAACGCGCCGGCACCGTCGTCGCTTGATGAGACGCTTTGCCATCGCCTCCGGCAAATTTTGTTCGACGGGTTCGGCTCTTAATTGCTTGCAATTCTTAACGAAATCGGCCAATATCGCGACGATTTACGACTCTTTATTTGCCAGCTTCCGGCATCTTTAGAACTCGCCGGATCTCCGCTGGTTCGACCGTTTCATCTCTTGCTGCGCAATCATTCGCGCACTTGCACAATCTTGAGAGAGGTAAAATGATGGCTGAGATTCAGGAGAACCTTCATTCAGAGACCGAACTGGGAAGCAGCGCTCCAGCGTTCCGCGTCGATCAGAAACTGCATCAGATCCTTTACAGTTCCGAAGCGGCACCCAAGCTCGCACCCATGCCGGAAGAAGTTTTGCCCGAACCGGTTTACCCACAAAAACCGGATCCGGTTCCGATGACCAAGAAGGAATACCAGAAGTTTAATGCGATTCGGACATGGAAGAGCTGGGGTTCTCCTTATTTCAAGTCGCGCTGGCATTCAGATGAATTGCGGCCCCTCATTCCTTACCTGTTCACCGAATGGAAATGCAATCTGGATTGCCACTATTGCTGGTCCTACAACAATGCCGTTAAGGGAATGACCGAAGATGTGGCCAAGCGCTCGATCGATTGGATTCATTCGATCGGTTCGCGA
>JANLZV010000665.1:0-1857 GCA_031366425.1 Pyrinomonadaceae bacterium
CGTGAACTTACCAAAGAGATCTAGACTTGCATACTATCGCATTGGAAAGGATGGCACAATAAATTGGTTCGACGCCCGTGACCCAAAGAATGCGACCATTAGAGTCGATGACATTATTAATTATTTTAGATATACCAACCAAAGAACGGAGCCTAGGCTCAACTTTGAAGTGCAACATTTGCTAGGTCTGAAGGAAGCACTGATTAGGTGTTTTGTAGCCATGTCTTTTTCTGGGTCGGTTATTGAGGTGTGCGGCGATTAGATCGCAGTGGCTTTGGGTTACTCGAGCCATCGTTTCTCCTTTGGGCAGGTACTGCCGGATGAGTCCGTTGGTGTTCTCGTTGGTCCCGCGCTCCCAACTGTGGTGCGGGGTGGCGAAGTAGAACTTGACCGGGCTGACTGCTTCGACCTGGCCATACCAGTGGAACTCGGTCCCGTTGTCCGCTGTGATCGTGCGCATTCGCCCGGGATGACGCGCCATCAGTCCGAGCAAGGCGCGGTTGGTTTCGCCCGCGGTCCGCGCTTGCAGTTTTCCGATCATAACGTAGCCACTCCTGCGTTCGACCAGGGTCAGCACGCACTGGCTGCTCTCCCCAGGGCTCTCGCCCATCATGGTATCGATCTCCCAATGGCCGATCTGACCTCGCCTTTCCACGCTCGCCGGCCGCTCCCCAATCATTCTTTTTCCGGCCAGGCGCCCGCGGCTGTCGTAGCGACCGTAGCGTTTTCGGCACGTCTTGCGCGCTCCGCGCAGATGTTCGTGCAGGGTGCCCCCGCCGCGCAGATCCCGCCAGATGTGCCGGTAGATGGTCTCGTGGCTGATTGCCAGCTCTCGCTCCAAACGCAAGTGCCCGGAAACTTGCTCGGGACTCCACTCTTCCCTCAACAACCCTTCCACGCGCTTCCAGTGGCCGGGTCCGAACTGGCTGTTGCGCCGCGACCGATAACGCCGCGCGTGAGCCCGCTGCTGCGCCCGCCGCGCGCGATACCAGCCGTCGTAAGGCGCCGCGTTGCGTTTGAGTTCCCGCCAGACCGTGCTGCGGTGGCGCCCAAGCTCCCGCGCGATCTCGGCCGGCCTCAGCCCCACCAATCGCAACGCCGCCAGCACGCTCCGCTCTTCCCCACTCAGTTGCCGATATTTCATCCCCATCTTCCGGCCAGTATTTTTCCTCTTCCAAACCTTTCTTTTTCCTTTCCCTCCGCACGTCGTCCGTGTTGCACTTAGTTTGTGAATTCGCGCTGCCTAACCATGTGATCCAGCGAACGGCGGGCTGTCCTTATGCCTAAGTCTGAGAGCATGCGAAGGTCATTTCTAACTCGCGCCGTCGCTGATCTCATTCTCGTTAGGCGCTACAGCACGCATTTTCCCAATCGAACACTTTCGTCCGTCATCGTGACGGGCGGGAAGCAGAAAACAGCAAACAACAAAAACAAACAAAAACATGAAATCACTAATCGCAATCCTGTCTCTATTCACGGTGGCACTGACACTGCCGCTGCAAGCCGCTCCGAAGACCGAGAAGAGTCTGTATGAACGCCTTGGCGGCGTCTTCGCCATCTCCGCAGTCGTTGACCATTTTAGCGACGCGGTGGTGCAGAACCCAATCGTGGGAAAGACATCGAAGAACCCAGCCCTCAGTGAATGGCACACGAAAAATCTGGACCGGTTGCCGGGCCTCAAGTTCATGCGCACCCTGTGGGTTTGCGAAGTCACAGGGGGGCCGTTCAAATTCTCGCCAACCAAGCCGGGTGAAACTCATTTGGGCCTTGAAGAGGCACATCGTGACCTCAAGATCTCGCCAAAAGAATTCGACGAGGTAGCGGCCGAGCTGGGGCGCAGCCTTGACTTCGCCAAAG
>JANLZV010000693.1:0-7955 GCA_031366425.1 Pyrinomonadaceae bacterium
CAGACGCGAAGGTCTGGATTAACTGGAGACTTAGAATGGCCAAAACAATGGGCGTGCTTACGAAGCAAACTTTGCTCAGCGAAGGAGAAGCTCGGGCACTCACGCAAAAACTGCTCGGTTACGTCAAGGCGGATGATGCAATCGTGAACGTCGGCAGTGAAAAATATTCGCATCTCCGGTTCGCGGCCAACTCGTTTACTACGAGCGGCGCGCGCGAAAACACGACGGTGAGTGTAACCGTTTGGATCGACAAGAAGCGCGGTTCATCCACCACCAACGAGACCGACGACGCCTCGCTCCGAGCCGCCGTGGCCGAAGCTGAGAATCTCGCGCGCATTTCGCCAGTAGATCGTGAGTACCTGCCGACGCTTGGCCCGCAAGTTTACCGGCCGGTAAATGGTTACGCTGAAGCGACCTCAAACATTGCTCTCGGCGACCGGGCGCGCGGCATTAACGACGTGATTGCAAAGTGTGAAAAGGCAGGAGTGATCGGCGCTGGTTTTCACCAGGCGCGCGGCACGGCCGGGGCTTCCGCGACTAAGAATGGCAATTTTTCCTACGAGCGCTCGAGTCTGGTTAGTCTTTCAACTACGGCCCGCACTACTGACGGCAGTAGCTCCGGTTATTTCCTGCGTAACCATTTCGACGTTGCCAAGCTTGATGTAAAACGGGTGGCGAGCGAAGCGATTCGCAAAGCCTTGGAGTCGCGGCGTCCACGCGCCCTCGAACCGGGAGTTTATGCGGCGATTCTGGAACCGCAGGCGGTGGCCGATCTGCTCTCGAACTTTGCCTTTAGTTTTGACGCGCGGAGCGCCGACGAAGGCCGCAGCCCTTTTTCGCTTCCGGGTGGAAAGACAAAAGTTGGCCAGCAAATCTTCGATGAACGGATCAACATCTACAGCGATCCGTGGAACGCCGAGTTGCCTGGGTCGCAAGCGGCGCAGGCGGGACTTCCGGCCCAACGAATTCAGTTTGTCCGGAACGGCGTGTTGGAAAATCTGACTTATTCGCGTTTCTGGGCGAAGCAAAAAGAGAAGCAGCCGACACCTGGTCCAGTTAATACAATCATGGAGAGTTCAAAGAGTGCTGCCTCATTGGATGAAATGATTAAGGGAATGGACCGCGGCATTTTGCTGGGCCGCTTCTGGTATATCCGCGGGGTGGATCCGCGCACCGCTTTGCAGACGGGACTGACGCGCGACGGCATCTGGTATATCGAGAACGGCAAGATTCAGTATCCGGTGAAAAACTTTCGCTTCAATCAAAGCATCATGCAGTTGTTGGCGCCCGGCAACGTAGACATGATTGGAGCCCCGGAACGAGTGGGCAGCGCCGAAGGTCAGGGCGGTGGTGCGTCGCTGCTTCCGGCCCTCAAGGTGAAAGAGTTTCATTTCAGTTCGCAGTCAGAAGCGGTTTAGCGCCTGGACATTCAATTGAAGTCCGCGGAGCGGACGCCAGCATAAAGCCTGGGGTGGAGCGTAGCGAAACCCCAGGATCCTCACACCAAAGGCTGGCGGAGCCCGCGAAGCGGCCGATAGCGGTTCGATTACAAGCGGCACTCGTGGTGATTCGGCTGTCGCCCGCTCCGCAGGCTTTGATTTTTCGGAATTGTGGCTCCTGGGGTTCCGCTGAGCTCCACCCCAGGCTTTATGCTGTCGTCCGCTTTGCGGACTTCGGATGAACGGTCTAGCCCAGCGAGTTAACCACCGACCGATTGTTAAGCGAACGTTAGGATTTATTTGGTAGCGGCCGAAGCTTCAGGCTGGATCGTTTCCTGGTAGACATAGCGCGCGTCGAGCAGTTTTAGGATCACTGCAGACTTCACCGCGTTTCGTTCCCTATCCATCGAAATAATTCCGGTCACGCCTTTGAAATCTTTGGTGGCGGCGAGCGCGTCGCGCAGTTTCGCCGGTTCGTTAGTACCGGCACGTTGCATGGCTTCGGCGAGAAATCGCAGCGCGTCGTAGGCGAGAGCTGCATGCGCATCAGGCGTCAGATTGCCGTAGCGCTGACGATAGTTGCGCGCAAACGTCTGGATGTTGTCAGACGGATCGTCGGCCGAGTAATGATTCGAGATATAGGAGTCGTTGAGCGCATCTCCGCCGAGTGCCCAGAGCTCGGGCGCGTCCCATCCATCAGCACCCAGCAATGGAACGGTCAAGCCCATTTGGCGGGCCTGCTTCGCGATCAACGCCACGTCCCCGTAGTAACCCGGAATATAAATCACATCAGGGTTGGCAGCTTTGATCGCGCTTAACTGCCCGCGATAGTCGGCATCACCCTGCTGATAGGACTGCTTGGCGACAATCGTCCCGTCGAGCCTCGCAAAACTGTATTCAAAAAAATTAGTCAAGCCGCGGCTGTATGGCGAGTTGAAGTCGAGCATGATCGCGGCCTTTCTCGCTTTCAGAGTTTGCGCGGCAAACTTCGCCATTACTTCTCCCTGGAAAGCGTCGATATAGCAGGCCCGAAAGATGTAGTCACCAACCTGGGTAACAGCTGGATTCGTGGAAGACGGCGCAATCAAAGGCACGTGGGCCGACTGGGCTTTTGGCGCGGCAGCCAGACTGTTTCCCGAGGCCCCGGCCCCGATGATGGCAGCCACTTTATAATTATCGATCAACCTGCCGGTAATTTGTGCCGCCGCTTCCGGGCTGCCCTTGTCGTCTTCGATTACGACGTCGATCTGATGACCGTTGATGCCGCCGGCCTGATTGATTTCGTCGGCAGCCATCAAGACGCCATTCTTAGCGGACTCGCCGAAGTTGAATGTCGGCCCGGACAGGTCTCCGAAGAAACCGATCTTGACGGTCGAACGATCCTCGTTCTTTTGAGTTGAACAGGAAGCCGCCAGGTTGAGCAACAGAATCAGGATCAACAGCGCGATGTGGACGCGAGATGAAGCTCGTAGTTGAAGTTGATGAATCTGTGAGGGAACGCTTTTCAAGCCAGTGCGGGGGATTGTGAACATTTCATTAAACGATAACGCGAAGCCGCTTGAGCTGTCAGGACGTCTGACCGGACGCGCGCGGACTGCGTTTACACGTTCCTAACGCTATTCACCTAAGTAGGCTTCTTTGATTCGCGGATCGGCAGCAAGTTCCTTCGAGGGGCCTTCCATCACGATCCGGCCGGTCTCCAAGACATAAGCGCGATCAGAATGGCCGAGAGCAGCATGCGCGTTTTGCTCAACCAGCAGGATGGTCGTGCCTTTGCCTCTGATTTCGTCTATCGCTTCGAAGATCGTGTGGACTACCAGGGGCGCGAGCCCGAGCGATGGTTCGTCCAGCAACAACAAACGTGGATTCGACATCAGCGCGCGACCAATAGCCAGCATCTGCTGCTCACCGCCTGATAGCGTACCGGCCTTCTGCGATTCACGTTCCTTCAAACGCTTGAACATCTGGAAGGCACGTTCCATATCCGCGGCAACTTTTTTCTTGTCGCGGTTGAGATACGCACCCATCTGCAGGTTTTCGCGCACGGTCAGATTCGCAAACACGCCGCGACCTTCAGGTGACATGGAAATGCCGCGAGCGACCAGTTTGTGAGTTGGCGTTCCGCTGATGTCTTCGCCTTCAAAAACGACCCGGCCTTGCCGCGGCTCGAGCAAGCCGGTGATAGTTCGCAGGGTAGTGGTTTTACCAGCGCCGTTCGCGCCGATCAGCGTGACCACTTCGCCTTCTTTGACGTGCATCGTGATGCCGGTCAGGGCTTCGATCGCGCCGTAGTTTACCGAAACGTTTTCTAACTTAAGCATGATGTAGTTGCCAGTTTCGAATAGCTGAAACTCTTAGTCCCCAAGGTACGCTTCGATTACTTTTGGATCGTTCTTAATTTCTTCCGGGCGGCCGAGGGCGATCGACTTACCGTAGTCGACGACCTGAATTCTTTCACAAACACCCATGACCACTTTCATGTTGTGTTCGACCAGCAAAATGGTTAAGCCAAATCGATCGCGAATCTGCTTGATCAGTTTCATCAAGTCTTCCTGCTCGGAAGGATTCATGCCCGCGGCCGGCTCGTCGAGCAGCAACAGCTTGGGACGAGTTGCGAGGGCGCGCACAATCTCAAGCCGGCGTTGCTTGCCGTAGGGCAAACTCGTGCCGCCTTCATCTTTGAGATCAGCGAGATCAAAAATCGCCAGCAGGTCCATGCAGTAATCGAGCGACGCGGCTTCGCATCGCCGAAATCGACTGGTGCGCAAAACTGCATCGACGAGCGTTTGCTTGGTATGAATGTGACAAGCGGTCAACACATTGTCGAGCACGCTCATCGCTGGAAACAGGCGAATGTTTTGAAACGTGCGAGACACTCCGTGAGCGGCGATTTCGTAAGGGCGTTTGCCGTTGATTTGTTGTCCTTCAAAATAAATCTCGCCCGAGGTAGGCTGGTAAACGCCGGTCAGCAAATTGAAAATCGTAGTCTTGCCGGCTCCATTCGGTCCGATCAACCCATAAATTTCCCCCTGCTGGACGGCCATGTCGAGTTCACTGACTGCGACGAGCCCGCCAAAACGGATCGTCGCCTTGTCGGTTTTCAAGACCGGTTGCCCGTTGCCGCTTCTGGGTGGCGGGGCCGTCACGTTGGAGTCAATGGTAGTGCTCAATCCTGATCTCCCTTTCCCAGCGACGATTCGTTGGGCCGCTCACCTAAAGTCGCCTTCTTCACTGATTCGCTGTCGCGCGTGTCCTCAGCGGTAATTTCTTCAGCCTGCGTCCGTGTCTTAACGCGCTTCTTCCCTCGCCAGCCCTTGAACGCTGCGGTCGAACCGAGCAGTCCTTGCGGACGCGTGATCATCAGGATGATTAGGAGCAACGAATAAATCACCATGCGGTATTCGGCGAATCCGCGCAACGCTTCCGGCAGCACTGTCAGCAGAATTGCTCCCAGCACCGACCCGACAATTGAGCCCAGGCCGCCGAGGATGATCATGATCAGAATTTCAAATGATTTGATGAACTCGAACGACTTGGGATTTAGATAGCCGTCGAAATGGGCCAGCAACACGCCGCCGGCTCCCGCCATCGCGGAAGAGATCACAAACGCCATCACCTTGTAGCGCGTGGTGTTTACGCCCATCGCTTCGGCGGCGAGTTCATCTTCGCGAATAGAGATCAACGCGCGGCCAAAGGCGGAGTTGACGATGTTGTAAACGATTACGATCGTCAGGATGGCGATCAGGAAAATCCAGAAGAAACTTTTGACAATAGGGATTCCTGAGTAGCCGCGCGCGCCGCCGACGGCCTCGATATTATTCAGGAAGACTACGATGATTTGTCCGAAGCCAAGCGTTACGATTGCCAGGTAGTCGCCTTTGAGTCGCAGCGAAGGCACGCCGACAACCAGCCCGGCGAGTCCGGCGAAAGCCGCGCCGATGACGGTGGCTGCGGCGAGCGCGATGGCCCACCCGAGTTTGCCGTTACCCAGAGTTGCCGCGAGGTTAGCGCCGTAAGTGACTGAAAAATACGCCGACGAATAAGCGCCGACGGCCATGAAGCCCGCGTGGCCGATGGAAAACTGCCCGGTGAAGCCATTGATCAGGTTGAGCGAAACGGCGAGGGTGATCGCGATCCCGGAAAGCATCAGGATGCGAGCGAAGTAGGGACTGATCATCCGGCCCTGAAAAACGAAGTCCAACGCGTAGAGCGCAGCGATGACCATCAGGGCGATGATGAGATTACGTAAATAACGAGGCATAACAATCGAATGATGAATGCGGAACGATGAATTACGAGGGGACGATAGCCGTCAGCAACTCATCATTCCGCATTCATCACTCACCATTTCGCTAAACCTTCTCTTGCGCGACCGCTCCGAGAAGGCCAGACGGCCGGAATAGAAGTATTAGAATCAAGATCGCAAACGCGACGGCGTCTTTGTAGGTTGGAGACAGGTAACCCACCACCATCGTTTCGGTAATGCCGATCAGCAGTCCCCCGAGCATGGCCCCGGGAATATTTCCAATGCCGCCAAGCACAGCGGCCACGAAAGCTTTCAAGCCGACAAGTATTCCCATCAGGGGATCGATGCGCGGGATCCTGATTGCCACGAGCACCCCGGCAGCAGCAGCCAGGGCCGAGCCGAGGGCAAACGTAAACATGATGATGCGGTCCGTATTGATGCCCATCAACTTTGCCGACTGCAAGTTATATGAGACTGCCCGCATGGCCCGTCCGGTCTTGGTGCGGAACACTACGAGCTGCAATCCAATCATTAACGCAATTGCGATCACGAGCACGATGATGTCGGCGCTATTTATGCTGGCCCCGCCAAACAGCTCGATGTTTCGCTTTTTGAAGAGTTCAGGGAAGAACTTCGGGTCCGCACCGAAGACTACCTGTCCGCCATTCTCCAGCAGCAGGGAAACGCCAATCGCAGTGATCAGCGCAGTCAGACGCGAATACTTGCGCACTGGCCGGTACGCGAATCGCTCAATCACGACGCCCAGAGCCGCGCAGATCGCCATTGCCAGCAGCATGACTACGAGCGCCGTGATTAGCGACGGTTCGAGTGTGCCGCTGCCGAGCAGACCACGTGCGATTACGCCGTCGGCGCTCATTCCGAGCGCTTGCGCACCGCGAACCCCGAGCCCGTTGGCGAGGTAGTAGCCCATGAAAGCGCCTACCATGTAGACGTCGCCGTGCGCGAAGTTGATCAACTTCAGCACGCCATAGACCATGGTGTAGCCCAGGGCGATCAGCGAGTAGATCGCGCCGAGCGAAACGCCGTTAATTAACTGTTGTAGGAACGTGCTCATACGTGTGCGCCGAAATCATGCAAGGCTGACGAAGCTGGCCGACGCTAATTCTACGGATTGGTTGGACTGGGTCTGGTTGACGGAGTCGTCGCAGACTTTGGCGCCGCAGGTGAACCTGCCATCGCCGGTGACGCGCTCATCGCAGGCGAAGCGGCGGTTGCCGGAGACGCGCCCGCTGCCGGGCTACTACTGGCTCCCGGCATGGCTGCCCCGGCGACTTCCACTCGTTCGCGTACTGCGTAAGCGCCGCCATCCTTAATTTCAATCATGATGATGGGCTTCACCGCATCGCGATTTTCATTGAAGGTGACGTTGCCGGTCACGCCCGGAAACTCTTTTGTCGAGGCAAGCGCGTCGCGGATCGCAGTTCCTTCCAGCGAAGTCGAACGCTTGATCGCGTCAAACATGATGTGGGCAGCGTCGTAAGCCGTGGCTGCGAGCGCATCGGGAAGAATGTTGTAGCGGCCCTTGTAGTCGTTAACGAACTTGACCACTTTTGGGTCGGTGTCGAAAGGCGAGTAGTGGTTCGTAAAGAAGGAACCATTAAGCGCTGAGCCACCAATCGCGTAGAGCTGAGCCGAGTCCCAACCGTCGCCGCCGATCAGCGGCACGTTGATGCCTTTATCGCGAGCCTGCTTCGCGATCAAGCCGACGTCGTTGTAGTAACCCGGGACAAAGATGACTTCCGGATTGGAACCTTTGAGCGAGGTCAACTGCGCGTTGAAATCCTGGTCGCCTTCCTGGTACGACTGCGTGGCCACAATTTGACCACCGAGGCGGGTGAAAACTTCATTGATTACTTTTTCCAAACCCGTCGAATAGTCGTTCTTGCGATCCACCATGATTGCAGCGCGTTTGGCGTTTAGCGTTTTGGCGGCAAACTGGGCAATCGCAGCACCCTGGACCGGGTCGATGAAGCAACTGCGAAAAATGAAATCGCCCTTCTTAGTGACTTCCGGATTCGTGGATGAAGGCGTGAGCATCGGAATTTTCGCGCTTTGGGCAATCGGGGCCGCTGCGATTGAGCGGGAACTGGCCACTTCGCCGAGAATCGCATGCACCTGATCCTGCGTCACAAACTTGGTCACGATCGTCGCTGCTTCCGAAGCATCTGAGCGATCGTCCTGGATCAGTAATTCGATCTGCTTGCCGTTGATCCCGCCCTTCGCGTTGATCTCGTCGGCGGCCATTTTGA
>JANLZV010000701.1:0-3432 GCA_031366425.1 Pyrinomonadaceae bacterium
TTACCGGGCGTGTTCTTCCGCAGTTGTATCTTCCGTCCGACCTTTCAGAAGCACGGTGGAGTGAGCTGCGGTGGAGTCCAAATACATGTGACCGATCGAAACGTCTTCGAACCGGTGGCGATGGGTCTTCACATGGTTAAACTTGCCTATGATCTCTATCGCGATCAGTTTCACTGGAAAGAGCCGCCCTACGAATACGTTTACGATCGCAACCCCTTTGATGTAATTGCCGGAACTTCAACTATTAGGAGAGCACTTGAAGAGGGAACTGCGATTACGGAACTTCAACAGAGTTGGCAGCCAGGGCTCGCTGAGTTCAATAAGGTACGAGCCGGGCACCTGCTTTACTAACTTGAAGCTGAGGTGAATCCTGAGACGTCGTGGCGCCGACGGTTAACGCGAAGGATTAAGATGGCGCGGATTGCGAGTGGAAGGTTTGTAGGAGTTAAGGTAAAGCTCAAGGTTTGACGCAGAGTTTTAAGTTAAGGTTTAGCGGAGGTGGACTTGAGTAATTCTGATAAGGAACAGGCAGTCGAGACTGCACCGGCCCAGGCTTGGGCGATGGGGACTGCCGGATGGCTGGTGCCCGGATTGGGTCATTTGCTTCAAGGCAAGTTAGTGCGCGGGCTGATTTTGGGTGGCGCGGTTTGGGCTTGCTTCATCGGCGGTCTTTGGATGGGTGGTCATCTGTTCATCGTAACCGGCAGCGAGCAGGGAAGCTCGGCCCTCCTCCAATTCCCGCCAATGATCGCAAACCTGGGCTCGGGCTTGCTTTACGTAGTCTCGTGGTTTCTGGGTATCGGCTTTGTAGACGATCCCGTCCACGCAGCGCGCGCGACCTATGAATACGGCAACACCTTTTTGCTGATTGCCGGATTGCTAAACTATCTCTGCATGCTCGATGCTTTCGATATTTCCGCGGGGAGGAAGTCGTGAGACATTTCTTAGTGATGACGGCCTTCGCGCTCGCGGCGGCCGCGGTCTTCGGGACCGTCGCCAAAGATTCAAACAGGGAACGGGTGCTGTATGGCCTAAAGGTGTTTGTGGAATTTTTGGTGATTGGGCTTGTGCTCGGCTGGGTTCTTTACTTTCTTCCTTTCTAGACTTCTCTTTGTGGGTGGAGTTAGTGAATGGCTTTGCTTGAGACTGAAGCGCTGGTGCTGCGAACCTACAACTTTGGCGAAGCCGACAAAATCGTCGTTTGTTTGACCCGGTCCGCCGGCTTGATTCGGGGCGTGGCTAAAGGCTGCCGAAAACTCAAGAGCAGGTTTGGCGCGTCGCTGGAACCCTTCACCGTCGCCAAAATCACTTATTATTCCAAAGAAAACCAAGAGCTCGTGTCGTTGAGCCAGGTTGAGATCATCAAGTCTCACTTCGATCTCTCGAGCGATCCGGACACTTTGGCTGGGCTGGCTTACATGGGTGATTTGGTGATTGAGTTTTCAGCGCCACACGAAGCTAATGAAACACTTTATCGAATGGTGAAGGCTTGTTTGAGTGCGGTTTCAAATTCACAATCTGACCTGCAGGTCATTCTTCGGTACTTCGAGCTTTGGCTACTTAAGCTCGAAGGTTATTTGCCGGACGTCAGACGCTGCGGTGATTGCCACCGAGAATTTGGTGAAGCGCAGTTAGCGTATGTGAGTGCCGACTCTTTGTTTCGTTGTCGTGAGTGCAGTCGAGGTATTGGCAGATCGCTGTCTCGCACACTTCAAGTGCAGCTTCATGCTACTCAGAAGCTCGCCCCTTTTCCATTTGCTCAAGCATCACATGAGGTTCCGGCGAGTATTCATCGCGAGATGGCTGAGCTAACACATCAATTAATTGGCCGTGTGCTGGAAAAGCAGCCCCGACTAAGATCCACGCTTCAGTAGTTCAACTGAAACCAGCGTGGCTCCATCTGACGTTTTCTTCGGAACTTCGTTTAATGTCTATCGGCGGAAAGTTAATATCGCGGTACGTAATCAAAAGCGCGCTTCCTTACGCGTTGCTTTCATTGCTGCTGCTGACCGCAATTCTCTTCACTCAACAATCCGGCCGTTTTGCCGAACTTGCACTCTACACCGATCTGCCGATGGCCCTTGCCGGAGAAATTGCCGCGGCACTGCTCCCCAGCGTATTGATCCTGACTTTGCCGGTGGCTGTCCTGGCCGGCATCGTGATCGGGTTTTCGCGCATGGGCAGCGACAGCGAAATCATAGCCATTCGGGCTGCCGGAGTCGGAACCTGGAGACTGTTGTGGCCGGCCCTGTTAATCGGATTGATTGCCACAGGAGCCACTGCATTTCTTCACCTCAAGGAAGCGCCAGAAGCCGCGCGCGATTTGCGCCGCGCCGTTTTGCAAGGCGCGTTACGAAAGCTCGAATCCCCCGTCGAGCCGAGGACTTTCAATACTGAGATTCCGGGATACGTGATCTACGTGCGCGATGGTGACAAGGACTTGGGCACCTGGGGTCGCGTTTTTATTAATGCGCACCAGCAGAAAGACGGTTCTACCAGAATCTTCACAGCGCGATCCGGCCGCATCGATTCGTCTGCCGAAAAATCGGAGCTGGTCTTAAGCGACGCGGTGGCGATGAAGATGCCGGCTCCGCAAAGCACCGAAAGGTCTTACGTGGTGGAGCGATTCGATCAACTTCGCATCGCGATCGATACGGGTCGCGCGGAGTTGCTCAAGAGTTTGGGCAAGAAGGAAGTGCAGGTAGAAGAGCTTGACTGGAACGATCTGCGTCGGCAGGCGAAATCAGAATCTCTTGACGAAAGAAGGGAAGCCGAACGTACGTTGCATCGCAAACTCGCGCTCTCCGCAGCGCCCCTGGCCTTCGCTTTATTCGGCGGCTTGTTGGGGATGCGAGTGCGGCGCGGTGGGCGCGGTGTCGGTATCCTGCTTTCGATCGCGGTGGTAGTGGTCTACTACCTGGTGTCGCTGTTAGGCGAGTCGATGGCGCGTAGCAATGCGGCTCCCGCGGTCGTCGGTGAGTGGATGGCTACCGCACTGATTTTCCTTTTCAGTTTGATACTCCTTCGCTTCGACAGCGTGCCTAGATTCGAGTGGTTCAAACAAATCTTGCAGCGGAAAGAATTGTCAGCCACGGTCCGTCCGCGAACAATTCAGGAACATACTATTGGAGCGGGCCGATCCGGATTCCCGAGTTTGCTTGATACCAGCCTGTTCCGCACGCTCTCGCTCAGTTTCCTCATTTGCTTTTTTTCGCTGGTGTCGATTTTCATCATCTTTACGCTCTTCGAGCTTTGGCGCTTCATTGGTCTCCATCACGTACCGGCAGGAGTGGTTGCCAAGTATTTGCTCTATCTGCTGCCGCTCGTAGCCGTCGAACTCTTTCCCGCCACGATGCTGATCACCGTGCTGATCACTTATGCGTTGCTCGCTCGCCGCAGCGAAGCAATCGCATGGTGGGCTTCCGGCCAAAG
>JANLZV010000073.1:0-8508 GCA_031366425.1 Pyrinomonadaceae bacterium
CCTGACGAGCATTTGATAGCCACCCATTCTCGCCCCGGGTGGGTTGGCATCGTTATTAGGATTGTAGTCAGGAGTGTTGTCGGGAAAAACGTCGATCAGTTTAACTATGAAATCAGAGTCCGTGCCGGTGGTTGAAACGTAAAGCGTTGCCACGATTGGGCCGGCGAGCGTGACTGCCTGACTCAGCGGTTCAGTCTCATAAACCAGAACGTCCGGGCGCGTGGCCGCGAACCGTTGATCGTCGGTCATGTATTCGCGGGTCATGCCGGTGGCGATGCCGTTGATGAATGGAACCGGATGCGCGGGATCGCTCACATACTCATCAAACGCCGACTTCGAGGGCGCCGGACGATTGAAAGCCAGGGCCCCGCTTGCCTGCAGATACAGATCCCGGCGTTCGGTATTGTTGGGCGGCCAGTGATCATAAGTGCGCCACTGGTTTGACCCCGTTTCAAAAACATAGGCTTCGGGCAATGTCCGATCGCAGCGATCTTTCAAGAGGCAGTTGAAGAAAGGCAGTTCAATGCGTTCGCGATAAAAGACTGAAGTGGGGGCACCGAAGCGAACGTTACCGAGAAACTCACCGTCACCGCGCGACCATCCTCCGTGAAACCACGGTCCCATCACGAGGGTGTTGTGAATCCCCGGGTTCATTCGCTCGATGGTCTTGTACGTGTTCAGCGCGCCATAGAGATCTTCCGCGTCAAACCAACCTCCAACAGTCATCACGGCCGGACGAATGTTCTTCAGGTGCGGGAGAGTGTTGCGCGCCTTCCAGTATTCATCGTAATTCGGGTGGTCCATCATCTCGTTCCAAAAGGCCACCTGTCCCTTTAGATATTTTTTGTCAGCGTTTGCTACCGGACCCAGGTCCAGAAAAAACTTGTAGCCGTCGGGAGTGCCGTGTTCGAAGCGCGGCGGAAATGTGGTGGTCGGCTTGGGACGAGGCAGTCCAAACGAAGCCAGGAAATTAAAGCCGTGGGGCAGAAACAGCGCCCCATTGTGATGAAAGTCGTCTCCGATAAACCAGTCGGCAATTGGGGCTTGAGGTGACGCCGCTTTCAACGCCGGGTGCGCGTCAATAATTCCCATCGCGGTGTAAAAACCCGGATAGGAAATCCCCCACATGCCGACGCGACCGTTATTGTTCGGCACGTTTTTCACCAACCAGTCGATCGTGTCGTAAGTATCAGAACTTTCATCGACCGCGTTACCGATCTTTCCGGGCATGTAGGGGCGCATGTTGACGTATTCGCCTTCGGACATGAGTTTCCCGCGGACGTCCTGGTAGACGAAGATGAACTGCTCTTTTTGAAATAGTAGCGAGGGGCCGACCGAGGTCTTGTATTCGTTTGGGCCATAAGGAGCAACGCTGTAGGGCGTGCGGCTCAGCATGATCGGATACTTCTTCGATTTATCTTTGGGCAGGTAGATCGAAGTGAACAGCTTCACGCCGTCGCGCATCGTGATCGTCTGCTCCAGCTTGGTGTAATGGGCTTTCACCTCGGCTTCCGTCTGGGCGCGGCCAACCGGCGCGATCATGAAACACGTAAACAGACATAGACCGGTGACTAGACTGGAAACAAAGCGTGGCTTCATTGTTCGCCTCAGAATTGCAGTTTGGAATGAATGAACGCGGGTAGTATACCGGAGATTGAGGTCACCAGTTAACTTCTGTCGATCAAGAATGCTGGGCTAACAAAGCCCGCGAGAGGTTGGCTTTAGGTTACCTCAACCACGAGCTCGCGTCCGAAAGTGAAGTTGGGACGTTTGCGGCCCTTCAGGTATTTAGCTGCGGTCTGAGACAGAGCGGTGATCAGAATCGGCAAAGCGATAGTCGCGTCGCAGTTCACATAAGCGCTGTGAGCGCCGCGCGCGAGCTTGCCGTAAACAAGATTTTCATCAAACGCCACCGCGTTGGATCGCCCGCCCGGATGAGGCGCATCGGTCGTGATCTGAATCGCGTACTTATGTCCTTGGTGGTGATTCTTTAGGATGAAGGAAGAGAACTCAGTCTGCTGAATGAAGCTCTTGGGCGTGCCGCCACCGAGATTAATTACTCCGGTGAGTCGCGCGCGCGCTGTGATGTTCGCCATCTCGAGCACGTCCTGCACGTCGTCAAACACAAACGTGTTTTTCTTTTCGAAACGAGCGGCGGCAATGCCGACGGCAATCCCGCTGTCGGCGATGGCTGGGCAGAAGATTGGCACGCGGGCCTTGTACGCCGACGTGAGGACGCCGTCTTCAGTGGCAATTTCAGCCAACTCGCGTCCCAGCAAGTGTAGAAACTCGCGGGTCGGGTAGGGGCGCCCCTGATCGAGCTGGTTCGCAAATCCGCCGATCCATTCGTTTGCTTCGCGATACTCTTCGTCGCTCGCCAACAAGTCCCACATGCGGCTGATCTGCGAGGCTTCCAGCTCGGCGTCAGTCATATTCGGATGGGCCTGGAAATGATAACGCCCGAGGGTCTCGTGCAGATCGTGGAACAGGAGTGAGCCTGAGAGCACTAGCACGTCCACGAACCGGTTCTTAATCACGTAGGCGAGCAGCCGTCGCATGCCTGCGGGAATTAGCGCGCCGGATCCGGCCATCATGATGGTGGTGTTGTCGCCGAGCATGTCGAGCCAGATACGATGGGCCTCGGCAAGTTGGCGGCCGCCAAAGCCGGCGCCTTCCATCTTTTCGAGCAGTCCGGCAACTGATCGATCGCGGTCCACCTGGACAGGCCGCGTCGGCGTGGTGAGATATTTCGATGCTTTGGGTTTTCGCTGGGTAACCATAAAGGTTGTCAACCTCTCAATTCTTAAACCTCAATGAGGCGCCTGCTGGAGGCCACTTTTGAAAAAGATCAGTAATCGGTGCTGCGCCTCGAACGCGGCTTGGCACCATTGACTGAAAGATATGTGTAAGCTTCGTATCGCGACTCATAAAACTGGGCCAGATCCGCGCCTTCCGCTTCGCTTAATTCACCCTCTTTGACCTGCCGGCTGATCAGACGGCGAAAGCCGTCGTGCAACAGGCTCTTCTCGTAACGCGCGCGTTCCGTAGCTTCACCGACGGTAGTTCCGCGAATTACTTTCTTGATCAGATAACCTTCGTCATCAATATGAATGTGGGCCTCGTGCGGGGCGCCAAAGAGATTGTGATTATTGCCCATCACTTCCTGGTACGCGCCGACGAGCATAAACGCCAGGTAGTACGTTTCCCCCGGCGTCAGGGGATGTAGCTCGAGCACCTGCTTCACGTCGTGTAGATCAACAAACTTATCGACGATGCAGTCCGAATCGCAGGTAATGTCGCAAAGCGTCGCATACTCTGAAGGCGTCTTGTTCAAATGATGAATCGGCACGATTGGAAAAAGCTGATCGAGCGCCCAATGATCGGGGACCGAACGGAAAACCGAAAAATTTGTCAGATACTTTGCGCACAAAAGCCGGCGCAAATCGTCAAACTCTTCTGAGACGTACTTGGCTTGTTGCGCGTGTTTGTCGGCGCGTTCGCAAACGTCCCAAAACAAAACTTCACCCTTCGCCCGATCTACGAGTGACACCAAACCAAGATTAAAGAGGGTGAACAATTCTTCGCGATGTTCGAGGGCATCGTGATAATACTCGCGATAATTTTTGACCGTGATCGATTCTCGCAGTTCGCCCAGTTCCGTCACCACCTGGGGATCATCATCGTCGATTTCGATCGGAGTGATGTCTTCAACCACGGTTTCGATCTCATCCTGCACGTTCGTGATCAAGACCGCGTGATAGGCCGCCAGAAAACGTCCGGATTCCTGAATGATCGTCGGATGGGGCACGTTTTCGTCGTCGCAAACCTGCTTGATGGTGTATACGACGTCATTGGCAAACTCCTGAGCCGTGTAATTCGCCGAAGAATCAAAAGCGGTTTTGGAACCATCGTAGTCCACTGCCATTCCGCCGCCCACATCGAGCAGTTCGATCGGGACCTTCATCTGGTGGACTTTGGAATAAACGCGGGCCGCCTCCTTCATGGCGTTCTTGATTCTCTTGATGTCCGTTAGCTGCGAACCGATGTGAAAATGAAGCAGGCGCAGCATGTCGATCCGATCAGCCTGCTCAAGACGCCGGATCACTTCCAACATCTCGGTCGTGGTTAAGCCAAATTTCGCGGCCTCGCCGCCTGACTTCTCCCAGCGGCCGGATCCCTTGGAATAGAGCTTTACGCGCATCCCCAGGATCGGAATTGGACCAGTGGTCCGTTCCACAAAATTCAGCACGTGATCGAGCTCGTTGAGTTTCTCGATTACGATCACCACGCGTTTGCCGCTGCGTGCACCAGCGAAAGCCAGCTCGATAAACTCTTCGTCCTTAAAACCGTTGAGCACGAGCAAACTCCCAGGTGTTTGCTCAAGCGCCAGCGCTGCGTAGAGTTCGGCCTTTGACCCAGCCTCCAGGCCGAAGTCGTAGCGCGAACCTTCGCGCAGGTATTCTTCAACCAGCGAACGCTGCTGATTGACCTTCATGGGATAGACGCACATGTGCGTGCCCTGGTAGTCAAATTCTTTAATGGACCGGCTAAAGGCGCGTTGAAGTTTTCTCACCTGGGCCGCCATCAACTGAGGGAAGCGCAAGAGCACGGGCGCGCCAATGCCCCGCTTGGCGAGGTCATCGATGATCTCTTTCAAATCTGCTGAGCGGGAGTCACCTTCGGCGGGTCGGACTATCAGATTGCCTTTGCGATTTACGTCAAAGTATCCAGCGCCCCAGTTTTCGATCCCATATGTTTCAAGCGTCTGCTCAATTGCCGTGGTCAATTCGCGGATCTCCTAATTCACGTGCGGGGAAAACTTGCATATTGATGGCTCCAGCCGCAAAGCGTAGTTGTACACATCCCGAGTTCGGTAGCGGAGAAAATTTAAGGATAAGACGCTTAATGGCGTAAGGTAACAGAAAACGCGGAGACGGTCTATAACTTTTTTGTTTCGAAAGAGTTTTTTGAATCACTTAAACCCCGAGTTAACAAGGAGTTAGCGGCTAATTGCGGGAACGTCGCCGGTTCTTTGCAGCAAGTTCCTTGACATAGTAAGCTACCAAACTATAATGCAAACTTTTTTACGCGCCGTCGCTGTATGACGTTCGGCCCCTTTTCCCAGCAAGTTTCAGTTCCACCCCACTTCGCGCCAAAAACCACTCCGGGGCGAAGAGTACCCCTGACACTCCCATTTTCTTTCAGGAGAAACCATGAACGCTAAGACTGTGTTGAAATATGCCTCTGACCAGGGCGCAAAATTCGCTTCGGTTCGATTTACCGATCTGCCAGGCTCCTGGCACCATTTGACGTTTCCCATCGCCGAACTTGGTGAGTCAACCTTTGAAGATGGCTTTGGCTTTGACGCCTCCTCGATTCGCGGTTGGGCAGCCATCCACGAGTCTGACATGCTACTCGTTCCCGATCCGTCACGATATTGGATGGATCCGTTTGCGGAACACGCGACGCTTTGTCTGGTCGGCAACGCTGTCGATCCAATCACCAAGGAAGGTTATGCCTTCGATCCCCGCTCAGTCGCGGTCCGCGCTGAAAATTATCTTAAGTTTACCGGCCTGGCAGACATTGCCTACTTCGGACCGGAAGCTGAGTTCTTTGTCTTCGACTCGGTTAAGTTTCATAACGACCAACAGTCAGCCGGGTATTCGCTGGATTCTGATGAAGGTCACTGGAACAGCGGTCGCGATGCGAACGAATTTCAGGGTACGAATCTTGGCTACCGCATCCGTCCGAAGGAAGGCTATGTGCCGGTCCCTCCGACTGACGCGCTCAGCGATTTGCGTTCGGAGATTTCATTGACTTTGGGTGAATGCGGGGTGCGGGTTGAATGTCATCACCATGAAGTGGCTACGGCGGGGCAGTGCGAAATAGATTTTCGCTTTTCGACGTTGCTGGGCACGGCTGACAATCTGCAAATCTTCAAGTATGTGGTACGCAATACTGCCTTCAAATATGGCAAGGCAGCGACCTTCATGCCGAAGCCTTTGTTCGGCGACAACGGTTCCGGAATGCACGTTCATCAGTCTCTCTGGCAGGGGGAGAAACCGCTATTCGCAGGCGATGGCTACGCTGGGCTGTCTGAGATGGCCCGTTACTATATTGGCGGACTCTTGAAGCATGCCGCCGCAATTGTGGCCTTCGCGGCTCCCACCACGAATAGTTACAAGCGTTTGGTTCCCGGATTCGAAGCTCCGGTCAACCTTGCCTATTCAGCTCGCAATCGGTCGGCAGCCATTCGAATTCCGATGTTCTCCACCAGTCCGAAGCTGAAGCGGCTCGAGTTTCGTCCACCAGATCCGTCTTGCAATGCGTACCTCGCTTTCTCGGCCATGCTCCTGGCGGGTATCGACGGGATTCAGAACCGGATCGATCCAGGTGAGCCGCTTGAAAAGGATATCTACGATCTGTCGCCGGAAGAATTAAAAGACGTGCCGACACTTCCGGGTTCGCTTGATGAAGCTTTGAAGGCCCTCGAAGCAGATCACGAGTTCCTGCTGAAGGGCGATGTTTTTAGCACGCAATTGATCGAACGATGGATTACTTACAAGCGCGATAAAGAGATCACTCCACTAAGAATGCGCCCGCATCCGATGGAGTTTTCGCTGTACTTCGATATCTAGAAACAGTCGCGAGTCTCCCAGTCTTGAGTCTCCAGTCATGAGTCAGAGTCAAAAATGACTGACGACTCACGACTGAAGACTCGCGACTGGAGACTCACGACTGTGAGACTCGCGACTGGCGACTGGCGACTGCAGACTGTCGTAAGATGCTTACGTGTTAAGTCTCGACGCTAAAGTTCAATCGTTAATCGCCGATCTTCCAGACCCAAACGGCGCACGGTTGTTTCTCGAACGGCTGTCTGCCGACCAGCCTGGCGTCTTTCAAAAACTTGCCCGCGACGGTGCACTGCTTTCCGATTCGCTTGCCCTCGCTGCCTGGAGCCCACTCCTGGCAACTACTCTCGAACAAAATCCCGACTATCTTGTTTGGCTGAATCGAGAACGACTCGATGCGCGCGTCAGGACGCGAGATCAACTAAAGGAGTCGCTCGCGCGCTTTGCCCTGACTCATTCATCGTTGCCGACTCCCGTATTGTTTGCCCGCTTTCGCCGCCGGGAGTTGCTTCGGGTTTACCTGCACGACGTCAGGCGCGCCCACACGCTGGTCGAGACGACCGAAGAACTCTCGAACCTCGCAGACGCGATTCTCGACTATGCCTTGAGCCTCGCGCGGCAAGAACTCGACAACCGATACGGCGCGCCGCTTCATGACGATGAACGCAGACGCGTCGCACCCGCCGAGTTCAGCATTATTGCCCTCGGCAAACTGGGTTCTTTTGAACTCAACTATGCTTCCGACATCGATCTGCTCTTCCTTTATTCCGACGAAGGTGAAACCGCCGGCGCGGGCGAACGCGGCAAGCTCACCAATCGAGAATATTTCAACAAGCTGGCGGAAAGCGTAAGCAAGCTCGTGGGCCAACCAGCGGGTGAAGGCGCGGCTTACCGCGTTGATTTGCGTTTGCGTCCGCACGGCCGCGATGGCGCGCTCGCCTGTTCACTGGCTGAGGCGTTGAGGTACTACGAAAAATCTGCCCAGGCTTGGGAACTCCAGGCTTTGATTCGCAGTCGCGCGGCGGCGGGATCCGCGGCGTTGTTCTCGCGATTCGCCGCCGGAGTTGAGGATTACATTTACCGTCCGGCGGTCTCGATTAATGAGGCCCTTGCCAACGTTCGTTTGGCCAAACAAAAAATCGATCGCAAAGTCGGGTTAAGAAATGACGGGTTCAACGTAAAACTTCAGCGCGGTGGGATTCGCGAGATCGAGTTCATCGCCCAGGCGCTGCAGCTAGCGCACGGCGGCCGTGACGAATGGTTGCGAGTGGCGCATACGGTCATCAGCCTCGGACGGTTGGCCGAACGCGATCTGATTTCGGAGCAGGAGCGCACAGGGTTGTCTGAAGCTTATGTCTTTCTGCGCACCCTCGAGCACCGGCTACAGATGGAACATGGGCTGCAAACGCATACGGTGCCTCAGATGGAGGCTCAACGTACGTTGGTCGCGCGGCGGATGGGCTTTGTCGGCCTAGCTGACGAAGGATCAGATCGCCTGGGGTTTGACGAATCGATGAAGGCCCACACGGCGGCGGTTCGACGCGTCTACGATCGAGTGTTTGCCGAAAACTCCGGAGATGCCAGCGCGGATGTCAACGCGGATGTCGGCGCGGAGGTCGGCGCAGATCGCCCCGAGGGCGGACCACGTATTCGGGTAGCGGAGGATGGACCAGTGAGCGGCGCTCGCCGGGCCATGGATCTGACAGTGCGAACCTTCCTGGCCCACTTGGTCGCGACTGAAGCGGAGCTCGGCGCGTCGAGCGGGGAAACCGTCAGGGGCCTTTTGACCGAGGCCGTCCGCCAGTCAATGAACCCGCAACGCACGAAGATTTTGATCCATCGCGTGGCGGCTTCGCTGGAAAAGTCAGACAGCAAA
>JANLZV010000725.1:0-10364 GCA_031366425.1 Pyrinomonadaceae bacterium
GCGGCCGGAGAAAAGCTGAGGCTGGTGCTTGATGCTGCGGGCTTACCACATTGGGTGCTGGAAGAACCGAAGAGTGAACCTGTCGAACTGCACGAGGCAGATCTTCGCAAGCACCTGAACATCCTGCTGAATGATTCGCGGAGTAGTCACTCAGAACGAAGGAACCAGCCCGGACCTTCCAGCGACTGACCACGTTTTCAATAGCGAGTCTGCGGAAAACGTTTTCACCATTTCCGCCTGCAGGTGCACGATTTCGAAGCGCGTAATTCCAAGGGCCCTCCAATTCCCAATAAACCTCGCACTCGCAGTTGCGTCTTCCCCCGTAAGAGTTTGGCATTCTCTTTGCCATGTGGCGTCCGGACGACGCTCGACGTAAAGGTGTCCCCACGACGAGCGGCGAAATTGAGCAGACCAGCAGCTTGCAGAGCGGTCGGCTCCAGCAATTCGAACGGATATGGAGGACATGATGACAAACCGACGCACACTCAGGGCTTCAATATTCGCGGCCGCAATCCTGGCGCTTTGCTTGCCGGCATTGGCGGCCGCTCAAGGTGGTTATGGTTATCCCGACTACGGGCGCAACCGCAATGGCAATAACGGCCGCTACGACGATCGTTATCTGCGCGATTCGATTCACCGGCTCGACCGCGTGGCCAAAGACTTTGAAAGGGACCTGGACCGTGCTTTGGATCGCAGCCGCACGGATGGAACGCGCCGCGAAGATCAGATCAACGCGCGGGCGCATAACTTCCGTCGCGCCGTGAGCGATTTGAAATCGGCGTTCGGCAATGGGCGCGATCTGAATCGCAGCCGAGACGAAGCGCAACGCGTTTTGCAGGAAGCGCGGCAGTTTGATCGGATTGGACAGTGGCGAGCGATTGATAACCGCGTCGCTTCGGAATGGTCGCAGATTCAGCAGGAACTGCGGGTTATTTCAAACGCGTATGGCCTCGGCTTCGGCGGCTACAACAATGGCGGTAACTTTCCAAATGATCGCAACCGCAATCGCACCAACAACAACGATTGGTGGCGGAGAATTCCCTGGCCCAACTAAGCGCCAGGCAACTGGGGCGTAACCGAAAACAACGGCCTCGATTGGGTGTAATCCCGATCGAGGCTTTTGCATGTCCCGACTTGATGACAGAATAGCCCGCATGGCGGGAACCCTTTACCTCGTAGCAACTCCGATCGGCAATCTGGAAGACATGACACATCGCGCGATCAGAGTATTGCGCGAAGTGAATGTGATTGCCTGCGAAGACACTCGCCACACCCGCAAGCTGTTAACTCACTATGGCGTCAACACGCGCACGATCAGCTACCACGAGCATAACGAACGTGATCGCGCCGCCGAACTGCTGCAGCTGCTTGAGTCGGGATCCGACGTGGCAATTGTTTCAGACGCCGGCACGCCCGGTATCAGCGATCCGGGATTTCAACTAGCGCGGCTCGCGATTGAAGGGGGCTTTCGAGTGGTGCCCGTTCCCGGCGCCAACGCTTTGATTAGCGGCCTGATCGCTTCGGGCCTGCCCACGGATGAATTTCTGTTCGCCGGATTTCTGCCGGCTCGTTCCGGCGCGCGCCGGACGCGATTAGCCGAGCTTGGGCCAGTCCCGGCTACCCTCGTCTTTTATGAGGCGCCCCATCGCATCGCCGCCACGCTGAAAGATGCGCGGGAAATTCTTGGTGAACGCCAGGCGGTCGTCGCCCGCGAACTCACCAAGATGCACGAAGAGATTGTGCGCGGCCGTTTGAGTGAACTCGCGGTGCGATTTTCAGCGGACGAAAATGTCCGCGGCGAGATCGTCCTGATGATTGATCGCGAGCCGATTGAATCAGACGTGGTAACGAGTGAGACTGTCAGCATCACGGCGTTGGTTTTGGAGTTGGAAGCTTCCGGGCTGGACCACCGCGCGGCCCTCAAGAAGGTTGCGCGCCGGCTAGGGCTTTCGCGCGATGAGGCTTATAGACGGGTGATCGCTGAACGCGGACGGGATGGCATCTGATTGCGGCGAAGCAGTTTGGGCTTTTGAGTTGTGAGCGACTTCATCCGATAGCGCGGGCAATCATGAAGGCCGCGCCCGCCGCCGCGCTTCCGATCAGGGCAGTTTGCAACGCACTACGCAAAGGCCGCGTACCGGTAAAGCGTCCCTTCACAAAACCAAACACCAGCAATGCCAACAAGGTAAACCCGATAGAAACCAGGAGCGCCCGCGATGGATCCGCCGTCAACATATATGGCGCGAGGGGCACAAAACCTCCCGCCGCATAGGCGCCGCCAATCGTTATGGCACTGGTCATCGCGCGTTTGGGCTCCGGCTTTTCTAATCCGAGTTCGAAACGCATCATGAAGTCGATCCATTTTTGTGGCTGCCGGCGGAGCGCTTCGACGATGGGCTGAGTCTCTTCTTCCGTCAGTCCATATTCCTGAAAAACTTCAGACACTTCGCGCATTTCTTCGTGGGGAATTTCCGCGACTTCGCGTTTCTCGCGTTCGCGTTCTTTCGCGTAGTGTTCCGCATCGCTTTTCGCAGCCAGGTATCCACCCAGTCCCATCGCGATCGAACCGGCGGCGATCTCAGCGAGCCCGGCGGTCACGATGATGGCGTTGGGATTGTTGGTTCCTACCAACCCGCCGGTAAGTCCCGCCGCGAGGGCGAACGGGACCGTCAGTCCGTCAGACATGCCGATGACGATGTCTCGCACCATTTCACTCGCAGTGAAATGGCGTTCAGTGTGTGGAGTTTGCGGCATGCTGGAGTCTCCGGGCTGCGTGTAATTAGATCGAATGAAAGTCCGGTAATGATATCACCGGAATAGGAGATGGAAACGTCTGTCTCAAAACTTGCCGGCGAGTATCAAAACTCCGATGACGATGAACGCGACTGCGGACACGCGTTTGATCCAGATCAGCGGAAGGTAGTCTCCGAGCAAACTGCCCGCCACCACGCCGATCGCCGATACCGCCGTCAGCGCGAGCGCGGCTGCGATGAAGACAACCCAGGGCTTGCGGGTCTGGGCTGACATTGTCATCGCAGCTAGTTGAGTCTTGTCGCCCATCTCAGCCAAAAAAATAACACCAAAGGTTGTCAGCAAGACACGCCAGTCCATATATATCTCCTCGCGATGTATTGGCCCCATTAATTCTCTGGCAATAGTAGACGAATCGGGGCAGTATATCTCTGTTCCGACGGATGATCTCGATTCATAATTCCCACGCAGCCGGATCTCAGGCCTTCTCAGTGGACGAATGAGTGAAGACTCACACGACTTTCTTGGCAACGCGCGTTTCCGCATTCGCCGCCGACTGGGAGCGGGCGGAATGGGAGTGGTTTATGAAGCGCATGACCTGGAAACTGACAAGGTTGTCGCGCTCAAGACGCTAACGCGCGCGGAAGCGTCGCACATCTCCCGTTTCAAAAACGAGTTTCGCTCACTGGCGGATGTTTCCCATCCGAACCTCGCCGCCCTCTACGAGTTTATGGCTGATGGGAAGTACTGGTTCTTCACGATGGAACTGGTGCAGGGCGGAAATTTTCTCGAATACGTCCGGCCCGGTTACAAAGCCAAACGCGCTCAAACCTCCCGCACGCCGACGCTCAGAAAAACCACTCCGGATTCCGAAAGTAAACGGCTAGCCGATCATGAAGCGGAAACAATGGAGCTGGAGTCGGTACGCGGCGGCTATGTCCCGGACGAAACTGACTACCGCGTCATTGCGAGTACGCTCTCGAAAGCCGATCTGGATGTTGGTCGTTTGCGAGTAGCGATGCGGCAACTGGCCCAGGGCCTTCACGGTTTGCATGAGACCGGAAAACTTCACCGGGACATCAAGCCCTCAAACGTGCTCGTCACAAACGAAGGACGCGTGGTGATCCTGGATTTCGGTTTGGTCGCCGCCGTGCAGGACAAGGACTCCCACGATACTCTCACCCTTGCGGGGACGCCGGATTACATGTCACCCGAGCAGGGCGCTCAACTGCCGATCTCTCGGGCCAGCGACTGGTACAGCGTCGGCGTAATTCTTTATCAGTCGTTAACGGGCCGCCTGCCTTTCTCGGGAAAGTATTTCGAAGTGATGATGAATAAGCAGAACTTCGATCCGCCCGCGCCTGCTGAACTTGCCAAAAACGTTCCTCAGGATCTCAACGACCTTTGCCTGAAGCTACTTCATCGCGTACCCGAATCCAGGCCGTCGGGCTGGGATGTTCTGGCTGCGCTTGGACAGGGGCAGGATGGGCCATTGCTGCCGCCCATTATGCTCCCCACAACATCGTCCTCGCTGGAGACCGCCAGCTTGATTGGCCGTGAGCGGGAACTTGAGCAACTTCGGGACGCCTTTGCCCTAACCCAGCGAGGACAAACGGTAACCGTTTATCTACACGGCGGGTCGGGAATGGGAAAGAGCGCGCTGGCCCAGCATTTCCTCGATCAGCTCAGACAAACTCAAGCAAACATCATCGTCCTTGAGGGACGCTGCTACGAACGCGAGTCAGTTCCTTACAAAGCTCTGGACGGCGTGGTAGACAGCCTGACCAAGTATCTGATGTCGCTGCCTGATGCGAAGGCCGAGGCCCTGCTGCCGCGTGAGATCCTCGCGCTTGCTCGTCTCTTTCCAGTGATGCTGCAAGTGGACTCGGTTTTTAACGCGCCGCACAGCCAGCACGAGATTCCCGATCCCGTCACACTTCGTCGCAAAGCTTTCGCCGCCTTGCGTGAACTCCTCGGTCGCATTTCCGATCGACAACCGCTGGTGCTCTACATTGACGATTTGCAGTGGTCTGACGCTGACAGCACGTCGTTGCTTGAAGACTTGTTGCGTCCGCCAGACGCGCCGCCGTTGCTCCTGTTGTCTGGTTTTCGCAGCGAAGATATTCAGGCCAAACCATTTTTGAAGACGCTGCTTGAAAAAGCCGGCTCTGAGAGTTGCCGCGAAGTGTTGATCGGCGCCTTATCAAAGAAAGAATCCATGGCGCTCTTGCGCGACCTGCTTGGCCCAACTGCTGCCGGGCTTGAATCATTTAGCGAGGCCATCCTCCACGAAGCGGGCGGAAATCCATTCCTGCTCGAACAACTCGCCCGCTATGCCTCGACCAGCGATCAGACGGCGACGACCGGCATCACGTTGGCAATGATGCTTGAAGCTCGACTCAATCATCTGCCCGCCGGGGCACGCGCTTTTGTCGATGCCCTCGCAGTGGCAGGGCGTCCAATTAATCCCGAGGTGGCTTACCAGGCGGCGGAACTCTCGGGCGATGAACTGCCCCTCGTAAGTTCATTGCGAGCGGCGCAGTTTCTCCGTACCGGCGGCGCCGAACACACGCTTGAGCTTTATCACGACCGCATTCGTCAAACTCTTGCCACCCAGCTCGATCCGAAAAAGGTTACTCAAATCCACCGGCGTCTGGCCCAGGCAATTGAGAGCCGGGGAATCGATGATCCCGAAGCGCTCTTCGAACATTACCTGGGCGCGGGTGAACGAGTGCGCGCGGCTAGCCATGCCGCGGTCGCCGCCAGAAAAGCAGCCAGCGCTCTCGCCTTCGATCGCGCGACGGGTTTCTTTCGCCGTGCGCTGGAACTGGCGCCTACACGCGGTGCGGAACTCGTCGACTTAAAACGCGGACTGGCTGACGCTTTGGTTAACGCCGGTAGGCCTGCGGAAGCTGCCGAAGCGTATCTTGAAGTGGCCCAGGTGAGTCCCGCGGGCCAGAGCCTTGATTTCAAACGACGCGCCGCCCAGCAGCTATTGATGGGAGGGCACATCAAAGAAGGCATCGATCAAATTCGCTCGGTGCTGGCAGCTGTGGGATTCACTTTTCCCGCCGGCCCAAAACGGGCGCTTCTTTCTCTACTGTTGAAGCGTGTCCAGATTCGTTTGCGTGGGCTCGGCTTCACAGAACGCGAAGTAAGCGAGATACCCGAATCTGATCTCGTGCGCATCGATACCTGCTGGGCCGTTGCTGCCGGGCTCGGCGCAGTCGATCTGATACGCGGCGCAGATTTTCAAAGCCGGCACCTGCTGCTGGCGCTGCGGGCCGGTGAACCTTATCGCGTCGCGCGGGCGATGGCTTTCGAAGCGGCGCAGATCGCTTCGCGCGGGGGCACCGCCAGAGTGCGGGCCAGCGAGGTGGCCCGTCGGGCAGAGGAGTTGTCGCAGCGAGTGGGTCATCCGCACGCGATCGGACTTTCGATCTGGGCCAGCGGAGTTAGTGCGTATCTGGCGGGAGACTGGAATAAGTCCGCCAAACTCTGTGAGCATGCGGCGGAAGTTTTGCGCGATCGCTGCACGGGCGTGCTCTGGGAGCTGACAATCGCGCACCGATTCATGTTGAGCGCCTTGCTTCATAAGGGCGAGATTGCCGAAGTTTCGCGCCGCGTCCCCAGACTGCTATCTGCCGCGCTTGATCAGGGAAATCTTTTTGCCGCAACCGATTTGCGCACGCGTTTAAATTTGATTTGGCTGGCCCAGGACGATCCGGACAAGGCCCGGGCTGAAGTGATCGAAGCTTTGAAGGCCTGGCCGCACGAAGGATTTCATTTGCAGCACTACAGTTCGTTGCACGCTCTGGTGCAGAACGAACTTTACACTGGAGATGCGGAGGTAGCGTGGAAACACGTTGAAGGTCAGTGGCCGGCGCTGGAGAGCTCGATGCTGCTGCGTTTCCAAGTGCTCCGCATTGAGGCCAATCACCTGCGCGCCCGCGCGGCATTGGCGTCCGCCGCAGTTGGGAACACGCCGGATAGATTGCTTTTGGCCGAGAAGCTTGCACGAAAGATAGAGAAAGAGGACATGTCATGGGCCAGACCTTTCGTGGCTTTGATTCGAGGCGCGGTTGCGCACCAGCGTTCTCAATCAGAAGTCGCAGCCGCGTTACTGGCGGAAGCGATTAAGGGTTTTGAGGCTGCGGATATGCGGCTCTACGCAGCGGCAGCGCGGCGCCGGCTGGGCGAAACGAAAGGAGAAAAAGGAGCTGCTCTGGTCAGCGAGGCTGATGCGTGGATGGGCAACCAGGGAATCGTGAGGCCTGAATTGATGGCGCGCATGCTGGCGCCGGGATACTGAGGGAGCTATCCACCGATTGCGCCGATTACACAGATTAATCCCTCAGATGGCTCCGTCGTTTTTGACACTTTCTCTTCTCATTTGAATAGGTAATCTGTGTAATCTGCGGACAGTTCCTTTGCCTTTGTTAGAAGAAAGCTATGGACACACTCAAGACACTGACCTACGACGTGACGGGCCGCATCGCTCGCCTCACGCTCAACCGCCCTGAACGCGGCAACGGCATTACTTTCGAGATGCCGGCGGAGTTGGCCGGCTGTGTCGAGCGCGCGAATCTCGATCCGGCGGTCCACGTGATCGCCCTCTCCGGTAATGGCAAAGGCTTTTGCGGCGGCTACGATCTGGTGATGACCGCGGAACAAAAACTCGGCGGTGAAGGTGAATTGATGGGTTGGCCGGCGGGTTCGCCGATGGATCCGAAAGTGCAAATGGCGAATCACGATCCCGAACAGATTTGGGATCCGATTCTCGATTACCAGATGATGAGTCGGAACCTGCGTGGTTTCATGAGTCTCTTCCATAGCGATAAGCCGGTGATCTGCAAAGTGCACGGGTTCTGCGTCGCCGGAGGCACGGACATGGCGTTGTGTTCAGATCTACTAATCATCGAAGACACCGCCTCCATCGGCTACCCGCCCGCGCGCGCCTGGGGCGTGCCGACCACGGCGTTATGGGCGCATCGCATCGGCGCCGAAAAGGCGAAGCTGCTCTTGTTCACTGGAGACTGCCTGACCGGAAGACAAGCCGCTGACTGGGGTCTCGCGAGTGAGGCCGTGACGTCTGACAAACTCGATGAACGGTTTGAGAGTCTGTTGGCGCGAGTGGCCCAACTCCCGATCAGCCAACTCGTAATGATGAAACTGCTGATCAATCAAACTCTGGCCGGGCACGGGCTGCAATCTTCGCAACTCCTCGGCACGCTTTTCGACGGCATCGCGCGTCACACTAAAGAAGGCTATGCGTTTCAGGAGCGCGCGGGTGAGGTGGGTTTCAAGCAGGCCGTTAAGGAACGCGATGAGCCGTTCGAAGAGTCGGAGGAATAGCAGAGGCCCGACCGTTAGGGAGGGCGCTCGGTTAGGTTGTGTCGCAGTTTCAACTCTCAGCGTTAACCCGGCGAACTCTGCGTCTCTGCGGTGAATGTGTTCGCACCCATTTTTACCACCGAGACGCAGAGCGCGCGGAGACCACGCAGAGACGGAATCTCAAATTGCGACACTACTCTCGGTTAAGTTCACGGGGTAACTGGAAAAATCTCAGATAAAGTTTGCGTTACGGAGAACACTCATGATCTTCAAGAGTCCTCACGAGCCGGTCACAATTCCGGACGTATCAATCACTGAGTATGTGTTGGCGCGCGCGGGCGACTTTGGTGACAAGCCCGCGCTGATCGACGCAGCCACCGGACGAACGTACAGCTACCGCGAGTTGCCGCTTTTGATCAGCAGCCTAGCGGCGGGCCTGGCTGCTCATGGAGTTGCAACTCACGACGTCGTCGCGATCTACGCTCCCAATTCGCCCGAGTATCTGCTGGCTTTCCATGCCGCCGCCAGTCTCGGCGCGATCACCACGATGGTCCCGCCGCTCTTTACGGGTGAAGAGCTCGGGCGTCAGTTGTGCGACTCAGGCGCGAAATTCCTGCTGACAATCCCACAGTTGCTGGAACAAACACGAGACGTGGTCCACGCCGCCGGAGTGACAAAGATTTTCGTAATCGGCAAAGCTGAAGGTGCGATTTCTTTCGAAACACTTTTCGCCAGCGCGCCATTAGCGACCGCCGTGCCGATCGATCCCAGCGAAGATGTCGCAGCCCTCCCTTACTCCAGCGGCACCACCGGTTTTCCGAAGGGCGTGATGCTCACTCACCGCAATCTGGTCGCGATGTTGCGCCAACTCGAGGCCACCGCGCCATTTGCAACCGATGACACGATGATTTGCGTGGTGCCCATGTATCACCTCTACGGATTACACGTCGTAGCTAATCAGGGTTTGAGCCGCGGAGCGACGATCGTCACGCTCCCGCGCTACGACCTGGGCCAATTCCTCGAGGCGCTGGAAAAGTATGAGGTGACGATTGCGCCGCTGGTACCACCGCTCGTGCTCGCGCTCGCGCGGGCACAACAGATCGAGCATCACGACCTGTCCCGGCTGCGCTTGATCCATTGCGGCGCTGCCACACTCGACAATCAAATCGCTGAGGCCTGTAGCGCGCGGCTTAGCTGCCAGATCAGGTATGGCTATGGGCTCACCGAAGTCAGCCCTTTGTCTCACGCAAGTCTTGTTAATCAGCTTAAGCATAAGCCGGGCTCGGTGGGCTATTGCCTCCCCAACACCGAGTGCAAAATTATCGACTTCACTAACGGCGCCGAGCTTGGTCCGGACGAGCAGGGCGAAATCTGCGTGCGTGGGCCACAGGTGATGAAAGGTTACCTGGGAAATCCTGCGGCGACCGCTGAGATGATTGACGTTGAAGGGTGGTTGCGAACGGGGGACGTCGGCTACTGCGACGATAGCGGCCGGCTGTTCGTCATAGACCGCATCAAGGAGTTGATCAAGACGAACGGACGGCAGGTAGCGCCCGCGGAACTGGAAGCGATCTTGTTGACCCACGTGGCGATCGCGGAGGCTGCAGTTATACCTGCGGCTGATGAGCAGGCGGGCGAAGTCCCCAAGGCATTCGTAGTGCTGCGCGATGGCGCTAGCGCCGATGCGGTCGACGAGATCATGGAGTTTGTCGCCAGTCGCGTGGCGCCTTATAAACGGATCAGGAGTGTCGAGTTTGTCCGCGAGATTCCTAAAAGTCCGGCGGGAAAGGTCTTGCGCCGGGTGCTGGTTGAACGCGAACGCGAGAGACAGCAGAGGCCCGACCGTTAGGGAGGGCTTTCAAAGTGAGCAGTGAGCAGTGCAGAGTCGACAAGATTTCGTCTGATTTCACTGAAAGGCCTCCCTGACGGTCGGGCTTTTGTCTCGATGGGTATAGATTTGCAGGCAAAATCGACTTTTCGCGCGTTGGGATCAACATTTTCACAGCTGGGATCACAAATTTTACGTCTGGGATCACAAGTTTCGCACCTGGAATCACAAGTTTCGCGCTTGGGATCACAAGTTTCGCGCTTGGGATCACAAGTTTCACCGCTGGGGTCGCCCCTTCGCACGTTGGGATCAACAATTTCACGGCTGGGATCAGTGATTTGCACGTTGGGAAGCTTGGGTACAACCTCCAGTTAAGCAATTTTCCGCAATAGGTCGGAGGATTTCCCGAAAGGTTGGAGTGAAATCTCCTGAGTGTGAGTTAACAAAATCC
>JANLZV010000739.1:0-4518 GCA_031366425.1 Pyrinomonadaceae bacterium
CCGCGAAACAAAATAATCCCACCGACATGGTTGTCCACCACCTGATGACGCAGCGCTTTAAACGCTTCGCTGTCCTGATTGAGATAGGTGGCGTTAACTCCAACTGAAATCAACTGTCCAACTTTCTCTTCGAGCACCATCTTGTTCAACTGACTGTCGGCCCACTTGAGCGCCGCTTTACTCGGCGTCGCGGAGTAGGGCTTTACCAACGCGACTTTCTTGGCGCGATCCGCCGCCCGTGCATTCAATTGGACCAGCGGCATGAGCAGGAGTGCGCCCACTAGCAGGACTGAGAGGCAGCGTCGATTGAGTAATAGAGCTGTTTTATTCATTTCAGGTTGATGTTCAAAAAATATCAGGCTGTCGGAGAGAGTTCATCGCGGCGTTCGCTGGGTGCCGGGGCAAAAGCAAACCCCGCCAGCCACGCGATCACGAAAGTTACCACACTGCCGATCAGTACGTACCAGGTCCACGCAAGGTTAGTAAAGAAACGAATGTAAAGCATGACGAAGATACTGACGAGCATCCCGATCAGCGCCGGCGGTTCACTAACGCGCCGGAGAAATGTGCCCACTAAGAACACGCCCAGTACCGGTCCATTGATCAGCGAAGCCACGGACAAGGCCTGGTCGAGCGCCGAACGGTTCTTGCGCATTACGACCAGGGCCACGCCGATTTGCACTACTCCCCAGATCAGCGTCAACCAATGCGAAACCCGCAGGTAATGTTTGTCATCGCGTTTCGGGCGAATCGGTTTGTATAAATCGTTGACCGCGGTCGCCGCGATCGAATTGAGTGACGACGACAAAGCAGCCGCGAAGATCGCTGCCACGACTAAACCTGACAGGCCGGACGGCATAAACTTAGTGATGAAATCCGGAAAGACACGATCGCCGCCAACTACCTTAAAGACCCCGCCAACCGGGAGGGTGGCCAGGCCGGGCGCCAACGTTCCATAGCCGGGATCGGTGTGTGGTCCATAAAAAGCAAACAGCAGCACGCCGATAAACAGGAAGCCGATAAACTGCCCCAACACCACCCCGCCGCTCGACAAGAGCGCCGCCGCAGCGTGTCGCGGCTTGTCGGTGCAGAGGTAACGCTGCACGAGATATTGATCCGTGCCGTGCGTACTCATCGTCAGGAAACAGCCGCCGAGTAGTCCGGCCCAGAGCGTATAAGTCTTGGTCAGATCAATCGGGAGGGTGAAGTTAAACGAACGAGTGGTAAAGGGTGCGGAAAACGCATACGCCGTGTCACGAAACCCAAGATCGATGAAGTTAAACTTTTGATATTCGTGCCCCAGCGCCACAGCCTGACCCCAGCCGCCTTTGATCGCCATGATCAGCACTACGGCCGCCATCGCTGCGCCCACCAGATAGATTCCCAGTTGTACCACTTCGACCCAGATGACTGCTTCCATGCCGCCGAAATACGTAAAGATAATCATGACCACGCCGAGCAGGATGATTGAAGCAATCACTATCGTTTCCGTGTTTGCCTGTGGTTGAAACGCGGTGTACACGGCCGCCAGAACAAAGGCCGTCAGCAGGAGCCGGATGCCGTCTGCGATGTTTCTCATCACGACGAAGAGAGAAGCCGCCAGCATCTTGATGCGGACCCCGAAACGCCGCTCGAGGAGCTGATAAACTGTCATCAGCTCGCCGCGAAAATATGAAGGGATGAATAGAAACGAAATAACTACCCGACCGATCATGTAACCGAACACGAGTTGGAGAAACTGGAAATTTCCCCCGCGAGCAAAGGCAATGCCCGGGACCGAGATGAAGGTGATAGTGGAGGTTTCAGTGGCGACAATGGATGCGGCAATGGCCCACCACGGCACGTTGCGATCGCCCAGAAAATAGTCGCGCGTGGTTTCCTGTTTTCGCGAGAACCACACGCCAAAAAGTGTGATGCCGATCAGGTAACCAAAGATAATGACCAGGTCGATAGACTTCATTTCTTCCCCAACCCGTCAAGCAGGATTTCCGAAATTCGCGACATCAACAACAACCCGGGATTGTCGACGGTCCAAACTACCTCGGGTATTTCGTCACACGTGATCGCCATCGCGATACGGCCGGCTGGGCTATAGATAAGGCCCACGTTGCTGCGCAATGCGTCAAGCGCTCCAGACTTCGTCGCTTTCGCTGAGCGCTCCTGCGCGCGCCAGATGCCGTTAGTGCCCTGCTCGCGTTTCATTAACGCGAGCATTTCCTGAGACGCTGCCGCGCTAACCACTTCGCCGCGTTCAAGCTTTTCCATGATCGCAACCATTTCATGCGGCGTTGTGCGCCCCAGCCCAAATATTTTGTTCTCCGGCTTTTTTCCTTCGGCACTCTCGCCGCCACCGAAAACGCGTCTCATCAAGCGCGTTTCCTTCAGCCCCAGGGTTTCCATCCGCTGATTTACTGCATCCGCACTCAACACATCGATCACAAGATTAGTCGCAGTGTTGTCACTCATCGTCATCATCAAGGTGACGGCGTCGCGAAAAGAAAGATGAAGGCCGTCGCTCAACTCCTGAAGAATTCCAGCGCCCGGAACTTTCTTATCTTTCGCCAACGTCAGCTCGTCCGACCATTTCACCTTACCTTCACTAACCCGCGCGAAGGCTTCAATCATGATGGCGATTTTGATCGTACTCGCAGTCTGGACCCGATCATCGCCACCAAATTCGTAAGTCGCGCCAGTGTCGAGGTTCTTCGCGTAGAGGTGTACTTTGCCTTTGAACTGGCTAAGCTCGGCTCGCACTCGCTGGTCCAAAGCGGCCTTTGCCGGGGCCTCCGACTGCGCAAACGCGCTTGCGGAAGTTATCAGCAACACGATCAGCGCGTTCAAACATATAATTTTCTTGACCATAACCTTAGGACTCAAAGCAGCTTAGTCGCACGTTCTACCACGCCATCCGCCGCAGCCAGAGTGCGCTCAGCATCTTCGCGCGAACATTGTTTTTTCACCATCATCAGCGCAACCGGCAGGCTGCCATTCGCTTTTTCCAAACTTGCGGCGGCGGCAGCTTCATCAAGTTCAGTTTCCGCCATAAGTATTCGCAACGCGCGCGCGCGGAGTTTTACATTCCGCGCCTGAAGGTTGGTCATTCGATTGCCGGTCACATAACCAAGCCTGACGAGCGTCGCGGTGGAAAGCATGTTCAGGACCATCTTCTGAGCGGTCCCAGCCTTGAGTCGGGTGGAACCCGCGATGACTTCCGGCCCCACGACCGGAACAATACTGACTTCAGCGGCTTTCGTAATTGCCGAACCCGGCGCACAGGTAAGCGCGACCGTGAATGCGCCCAGCGAGCGCGCATACTTTACTGCCCCGACAGTGTACGGTGTGCCCCCGGAGGCCGCGATTCCAACGAGCGCGTCACTTGGGCCTAAACTCCTGGCTTGCAAGTCCGCCACACTTGCTTCGCCGTCATCCTCCGAGGCTTCGACTGCGCGGTAGCAGGCTTCATAACCACCGGCGATCACGGCTTGGACCAAGTCCGGTGAAACACCAAACGTTGGCGGGCACTCAGCGGCATCCAGGACTCCCAGCCGCCCCGAGGTTCCGGTGCCGATGTAAAACAGACGTCCGCCCTCGGTAAGTTTCGCAGATATACCTTCAACCGCATCGGCGACGGCGTCGAGTACCCGATGGACTGCCGCAGCTACGAGCGCATCCTCCTGGTTCATCACACGCACAACTTCTGAAGACGGCAGCGAACTTAAGTTTGCCGTATTCGGATTTTCGTCTTCAGTGATTGGAAGCGGATCGTGCCGATGGTTCATCGTTAATCAGCCAGCCTGGACCAGGGCTTCGCACGTTCAGACAGCCAGGGCCACGGAGTTCACATGTTCAAGGGCCATTCTCGCCGCCGCTACTGCCGGAGAAAATCGGGGCGGCGCGAGGAAAACTCTGGGCGCCGTCTCTTTCAACTCAGCTCGCATCGGCGCAAGCACAAGCTCTCCGCCCGTTCTAAAAATGCCGCCCACGTAAGCTACCTGGAAAGTTTCACGCTCGAGCTTCAGATTACGAACAACTGCCGCGGCCATCAAACCCAATTCTTTTCCCGCGCGAGTGAGTATCTCACGAGCAACTCGATCCTTCGCCTTCGCTGCTACTATTACGTCTCTGCCGAAACCCGCAAGGCTTTCGTTGGTGATCGTGGGAGCGTAGATCGCCGTCGATAGGTCGTTGGGATTGGTCACGTGGAAATAGGAGCACGCGGCTTCTGTCAGAGCAGTTGCCGGCCCGCGACCGTCAGTGGCATGGGCGATGGCCCGCAGCGCACGGCGCGAAATCCACGAGCCGCCTCCTTCGTCTCCGGCAATCGGGCCCCAGCCTCCGGCGCACTCACGCCGTCCGCGCGCGTTAATGCCGCAGCAGATCGAGCCGGTGCCCGCGATCACGATCAGACCGGGCTTGCCTTCAGTCGCGCCGTAGAGCGCGATGTCAGCATCGCCGACTACGATGACTTCGGCTACCCCGAGGCCGGCGAGCACGTCACGCATGCGTGCACTCAACTCC
>JANLZV010000082.1:0-4148 GCA_031366425.1 Pyrinomonadaceae bacterium
CTGGCGGGATAGCGGAAGGTCGTTGGTTCCGTTCCGTAGTTGACCGCAGTACTGTTGCCGCCCGAAATCCTGATGGCATCGCTAATCATCGCGACAAACTCGCGGAAGGTTGAGCCGTCCGCTTTCGTGACCGTTGCCGAAGCGCGAGACGTGTGCGGTTTTTCCACAACTCCGGAACCGGCGGGTGGAGGATCGCAAGACCTTAAGTTGCCGGCCTCGCCGCAGAGCCAGGTGGATCGTTGCGGCTCAATGATCATGGATCCGAACAAACTATTCGAGGCCTGAAACAGCGGATCAGCCGGGAAGAGGTTGAGCGTGCCAAACTCCACCGGAAAGTGGTTTAGCTTGCCATCGGGATTTCGTTCGATCTTGCCGGCGTACCAGTTGTAGGTGATGGTCTCATTGTATTTGGCCGTTTGCGACGGCTGTCCACCCTTGGTGTTGAAGCCCACGTTGCTGCCGAAGCTGTTCGCTGCGTCGTAGGAAAGCAACTGCGGATGCAGTCCGACCACTCTTGACGGAGCTACTTTGACCACGCCCGGAAGATTGTCCATCGGCTGCGCATAGGTGAGCGTCTGATTGAAGACATCTGAATTGTAGGGAATCTCATTCTTCAAATTCACCGTGATACAGTCACCCGCATTGGCTCGCAGAATGAGTGGTTCAATTGGAGCGTCCTTGAGTTTTCCGCCGGTAAGATCTTCGGTGCGGACATACATGAGTCCTCTGGGCGCGCTCAGTGGAGCGGTCGCGGGCGCCCCACGATCGTTGAACACTATCTGCCCTTTCGGATTCGTGGCCGAGATGGGACTACGAAGTGATAAGGCGTGCTGTGCGGTTACCGCACTGACATTGAAGGTCCGCTTCGGCGCGCCGTCGGGACAAGTCTGATACTCGACGCTCGCAGATCCAATTTTGTTGTTGGGGAGTTCGACTAACTTGTCAGCCTTCTTGTTTGGGTCGTAGGCACGGAACAGACCCCAGAGACCATTCGACACTCCGAACTCATCCAGACTCGGACTGTAAAGATAATCCACGCAGTTACCCGCCGACATTCCGTCGGGACACTTGCGAGCAACCTTCGGCGCCGACGAGGAAGGTGTATTGAAGAGCAACTCGAAATGCTCCGAAAGTCCCATGGCCTGGACGCTGCGATAGCCCGAGTTCTTCCAGGACGGTTCAGCAAACCATGTCGGACCTTCAAGGTTGAACTGATGGGCAAACATATGTGCGCCGACCAGTATGCGGATCTGAACTTTGTCGCCCTGATAAGCACGCAGCAATGGCGTAATTGGATCGCCGCCTAGTTGCGCGTTCGGTTGGCAACTCCCTGCCGGAGATGTACCCGGTGGGCACGGTTGCATCGCGGAGTTAAACGCCTCAGAAGGATCGCCAGTACCGATTCGATATGGAACCGGTTCATTGAGATAATTGACCGAGTAGCTGCCAACCGTTTGGGTGCTGACCAGAGTAGGACCAGACGCCGGTGCGCCAATCGAATAGGCATTGTTGATGTAGCCTTTGCTCGGATCGGAATTCGGCTGAGAGGTGGCGTTGGGATATTTTGGAGCCTCTTTGCCCGCTATCTGCTTCGTCATGTAGGCGAGCAGAAAATCCTGAAACTCAAGCGCAAACTCTCGGTAGCTCACGTCTTTGTCATCCTGCTTCACCAGGATGTCGGCTTTCCAACTCGTGGGTCCGCCGTCCGGACGAATTGGCGGCAGACTGGCCGAGCGACCCATCGTCGTGCCCGTTTCTGAATTGCGCCAGGTTGAATTCAGTGGCTCAACTAACAGACCGGCGTAGAGCCCGGCTTGTTGGTGAGTTGATGGGCCAAAGTGGTCGTGAGTAAATACTGTTCGTAGGGTTCGATCGTTTCCGGAGTTATCTAACAGTGGGTCAAGATACCAACGCTGGATGGTTGTTTGCGCGCCCATCCAACTTTGACACTGCGGCCGGGAAGTTGGCGTCCAATGTTCGGTGCAGGCTTTGCAACGTGGATCACCGGGGTTAGCAGCGCAATCAAAGATTTCCGCAGGCGGCATCTTCGGCTTTAGCAGCGTTCCCTGGGCGTTGGTAAATCCGTTGTTAGCGTTGATGGCTTTGATCGTTTCCTGTACTTCCTGCGGGCTGAAGGTGCCGTCTTCGTAGTTGAAACCGTTGCCGGCTCCATCGGAAGAGGTAACGTCAAACTTCACCAAATGGATGTGCTGACCCAGGATGTCGGTGGGTGTGCGCACCTGGAAGTCATCGACGATGTAGTAACTAGGCACGAGGTTGGTGTGCCAATACTCGATTATGTCGCCGGAATTCCCGCGGAAGAACAATGGTTCCGGTTGGCGTCCGGGCTTTCCAAAAGTGAAATCGATCGTCGGCTTCACATCGTTCCACAGGGTGAGAATGCGACCTTGAGGGAAATGCCATGAGATCGGTTTCTTGTTAAATACCAGGTTCACCTGAATTGCCGCGGCCTTGTAAACGCGTTTGGTTTGGACTTTGGTTGCGTCATTATAGTTAACGGCATTTCCGTTATCGTCGATTGCCGGATCGGCAAACGGAGCGCCGGACTGCGGACCGAGCGGCAGACCGTTAAGTATGAATCCGGTTGGCGGATTGATCAGAGTGCTTTGCGGCGGCGTGCTGTTTGACGACGGACAACTGCCGAGCGTGCCGTCCGGAAAAGCTGACGGCTGACAACGCCTACTGAAGAATTGCATCGCCACCTTCTCGATGTGCGTGCCATCTTCCGGAAGCTCGATCGCCTCGACTTTTTCTAAATCTTTACTCCAGTCTAATTTAGTGTGGCGCTCATATGAGATCTCGCCGCCTGTGACGACGTGGCGCGGCAAACCGCCATCCATTAGGCCGCCATTAACGGTGTCAGGAGCGAAGTCGAGTGGCGGATGGGGAGCGCGGGCTCCGGCAACGCCGGGGATAAAGAATGGAAAGCCAGGGGTTTCCCTGACCCTCTTTTCCCCTCTCGGATCACTCGGGTCAACGGGGTCTGTCGGCTTGCCGAAAAAAACCTGTCCGTTAGCGATATAGACGTCCGACGGGAGTGGCGCCATCGGGATCGTCGGCAGTGGAACAATTGCCGGTATCGGTGTGCCCGCCAGAATTTCGCCGTCGGGCAATGCACGCGCGCTCGATAATGGGATTCCACCCCTGTCCAGTTCAGTGCCGCCTTCAAACACGTCATGCGTGCGCCACATGGCCCACATGCCCGAAGCGAAGTGTGGATAGAAGTGGCAATGGAAAATCGAGTCACCAACGACCTTGTTGCGATTGCCGCTGCCGTTGTAAGTCATCTCGAGCGTGTAGCTCGCTCCAGGGCTGATCATCTGGCTGTCCAGATAACTTCCCTCGTCGCTGTTTGGCGACTGCAACCACTGATGAGCGTGTTGATGGTGCACATGGCTTACGCCAGTGCCACCGTGCAGAATTCTGAACTTGGTGTGGTCGTTGATATAGCTGTGATAGACGTTAGACGGATCGTCGGGGAAGTAAGCTTGGGTCGCCTTCAGGAGCCCTGGGAGAACATAGGGTTCAGCTAGTCCGTAAGCGCCGCTGCCAGACGCGCCGGCCTTAGCCTGAAGTACGACTTGCGTATCGCTCGTGATCGTCTTAACGGTTCCACGGACAATACCGGGACTCGCTCCCAAAACCAGTTGGTCCCCTCCCGCCAACTCGGTAGTGAACTTAGTGCCAGTCCCGGTAACTGTCGCGTTCCCATTCACGAATGCTACATTTCCGGTTCGAGGCGCCCCCTCGGGCTTTCTAGAGTTTGCGCAGTTCGAATTGGGAGCAGAAGAATTCGTACCTTCGAGGTTTGCAGAGGTACAAAGAGGCGCTGGAGTAGGAACCGGCGGTTTGATATTCACGTTAGCTGGTCTATCCACCAGCATCGCAGGGTCGCCCACTGACCATGCGCTCAGAAAAAATTCTTCAAACTTGCAGTCGACGCAATTTGCCATTGGACCAACGCCAATGCGGTTCGCATAGACTTCCGCCGAAATTCCGCCAGTGCCGTAGTTAATTGCAAACGCGTCCTTGCCGGCTGCGACTACGCCTTGCATGGCCGGGTCAGTGAACACGGGAAAGGCCTGCGAGGTGACCGCGTCGAGAACCTCGTGGTAGATAATCGTCAC
>JANLZV010000009.1:0-1843 GCA_031366425.1 Pyrinomonadaceae bacterium
AGTGGATTACGAACCTCGCGCCGAGCATTGTTGGAATGGCGATCACACCAGGCCGAATGCCATTTCGCGACTGCGTTATCATCAGTTTTACATTCCGAAAATTGTCGAACGGATTAACAAGAGTGCGCCCCCAGGCGCAGACCTAAAGAGCTGGCGATATTAATCTTCAAATCTTGATCTTCTGGAGGTGTCTTCGAATGCGCAGAGTCTCTGTGATACTCGTCGTGGTCCTTGTGACCGCGTCGCTAGGTTATGGTCAGGGCCAACACCGGCGCCAAGGTTGGCTAACCGGAACGTGGGAAGGCACCGGCTACCAGATCGACAACAATGAAACCTGGACCATGTTGCTCACCGTGAAAGGCAGGAAGTATAAAATCGAATATCCCTCTCTCAACTGCGAAGGCGTTTGGCGCCCGATAAGTTTCAGCTCAAACAGCGCGAGGTTCAGGGAAAAGATTACGCGCGGTCTTGAAGCATGCACGAACAACGGGAGACTCGTGATTCAGAGACTGAGCCGCCGACAGATCGCTTACCGCTTTAAGAATCCAGGCGAAAGGGACGTTACCGCGTCCGCAATTCTCAATCGCAAGAAGTGACTAGGTGAGAATTGCCTGCAGTAGTGGGCGGGGCCAAATGCATGGACATCGACGCCTATCTAAACCGAATCAACTACGTCGGCACTCCCACCCCAACTGCCGACTGTCTGCGTGAATTGCATCTCGCCCACCTGCAGTCTGTTCCGTTTGAGAATCTCAGCATTCATTCGGGTGAAGAAATTGTCCTTGAAGACGAAGCGTTGTTTGACAAGATCGTGCGACGGCATCGCGGCGGATTTTGTTACGAGCTTAATGGGATCTTCGCCGCACTGTTACGAAGTTTGGGCTTTGACGTCGAAATGATCTCGGCCCAGGTGGCAAACTCTGAAAGTGTGTTTGGCGCCGACTTTGATCACATGGCCCTCGTGGTTTCCCTGGATCAGCGCTGGCTCGCCGACGTTGGCTTTGGCGATTCATTCCTTGCGCCCCTCCTGCTTGATGAAAGAGGTATTCAGACTGAAGGCACGCGCGATTATCAGATTGTCTCAGACGGCGCTTACCGAATTCTGATGCAGCGCGCGCAGGGCGGCGATTGGAAAGCGCAGTATCGGTTCACGCTGCAGCCTTACGCTTTTGAGGATTACGCGGAGATGTGCCGCTACCATCAGACCTCGCCGAATTCGCACTTCACCAAGGCGCGCCTATGCAGCCTTGCAACGCCGGCGGGTCGAGTGACGCTCAGCGGGATGCGATTGATTACAACCGCGAGCGATGGCGGCAAAAGTGAGGTGGAGTTGGAAAGCGTTGAAGTCTACACGCAACTTCTGCGCGAACACTTTGGGATAGAGTTAGCCGATCCTTCCTGAGATTTACCACTAACAGCCGGGCTACTACTTTCGGAGCGCGGGCGACTCGCCCGCATTTGCTTCCCAGGAGCGCGGGCGGCTCGTCCGACTGCAACTACGCGAGATCAAATAACAACACTTCCGAATGATCCAAACTCGCGATCTTAATCGTCGTCTCATCGCTAATCGCGGCCCCGTCTCCCTGGATCAACTCAGTTCCATTCAGCGAAATAGTTCCCGCCGCGACTTGTAGCCACGCATGACGGCCGTCAGCCAGCTCATGGCTCACTTCACTTTCAGGCTCTAACATCGAGGCATAGACGCGGGCATCCTGGTTAATCCTGACCGACCCATCGTCGCCCTCAGGCGAAATGATCAATCGCAACTGATTGTGCTTCTCTTTGTCGGGAAACTTCTTTTCTTCATAGTCCGGTTCGATTCCCTCCCGAGCAGGCAAAATCC
>JANLZV010000088.1:0-12904 GCA_031366425.1 Pyrinomonadaceae bacterium
GCTTCATCGCACTCATCAGCCGATTCACGCGCCCTTCGTCCAGCCCATAGCGAATTTGGCTGGTGGGAATATCGGTAATAGGTGAGAGCATTCGGAAGAGAATCTTAATCTCGCTCATCTCGCGAGTGAATATTAGAACGCGGCGCTTACGCGATCCCAGGTCTTGCGCCCACTGCTTCATCACGCTCGATTTTCCGGCCTTCGCGAGCGCTGCAAGTCCCCACAGTTCGCTCTCTTGAATGCCGCCGCGGCAGAGGTTGTTTAGTTCGGGCCACGGCGTTGGTAGACCTGGGTTGAGTCCCTTAATAAAACCTTGAACGACGACTGAGGCTTGTTCCGTTATCTGCTTCATGGACATAACGCGCCGCTCGCCGGAGACCGTTCCAAGTTCGAAGATTGCTTGCTGAGCAGCGTTTACAATTACCTCCGGTTCTTCTTCCTGCTCCAACGCTTGATCGGTAATACGATTTGCCGTGCGGACCAGTTGACGCAAAAGCGACTTCCCGCGAACGACTTTCGCGTAGTGACTAATGTTGGTTGAATGCGGCAAGCCGTAAGTCAGATTTGTAATAAAACTGATCCCGCCCACTGCCTCGAGCGCATTTTCCTTTTTCAGTTCTTCGCCGATCAGGATTGGATCGATCTCGCCGCCACGTTCGAAGAGGGCGATCATCGCCGTGTAGATCCGGCGATGAGACGGCACATAAAAATCCTCCGGCCGCAACAGCTCGATCGCCTGGCTGACCAAAGCGTTGTCGAGCAGAATGCCGCCCAGAATCGCCCGCTCGGATTCAGCGCTGTGCGGTAAGGAACGTTCGAGCGATTGCTCGCGGATGGGATCGGATACAGCCATTGGAAATCTTTTACCGGGAACTATGGTTAAAAATAGAACGACGCTGGAAGTGGATCAAAACTTACAGCGTCGGGACTATACTACAGCGGCATTCAGCCACAAAAAGTGCGTTGTTTTTTCTACTCGTCGGTCTCTTCCCTTTCGTCGGAGTCTGCGGCTGGCTGCGCCAGCTCCGCCTCTTGTTCGGGAGTCATGTGACCGGCGATTGCTTCGCCTTCGGCTGAAACCTTGATCTGCAGGTCAACCGTTACCTCGCGATGCAGCCGCAGAGGCACTGTCGCGTCGCCTAACCGCTTGATCGGTTCGCGCAGGTGGAGCCGATGGCGATCAATTTCGTAACCATGCTCTTTCAACGCTTCGGCGATGTCCATCGAGGTCACGGATCCGTATAGAGCACCTTGCTCGCCGGATTTGCGTTTAAACTCCAACACGAGGGCGCGCATCTGCTCGGCCTGCCCTTCCGCAGCGCCGCGCTCGCCGGCTTCTTTTTTCAGCAGTGCCGCGCGTTCCTGTTCGATCTGCTTGACGTTGCTGGTAGTCGCTTCAACTGCCAGTTTCCGTGGCAGCAGGTAGTTTCGGGCGTAACCTGCCTTGACTCGCACGATCTCCCCGCGGGCCCCGAGGTCGTCAACATCTTCTCGCAAAAGTATTTTAGTGTGCGCCATTTCGCAGCTCCTCTTCCTTAGTTCGCTTAATCAGTCGAGTATGGCAGCAGCGCGATATTACGCGCACGCTTGATGGCCTCAGCCAGCATTCGCTGGTGAATGGCGCAGTTGCCGGTGATTCGCCGCGGAATGATCTTGCCACGCTCCGGCGTGTAGTTCGACAGGAATCTCGCGTCCTTGAAGTCGATCTGATCAGCCTTCTCCATACAAAAACGGCAAACTCTGCGACGACGGCGGAAGCGTCCGCCGCGGTCCTGCCTGGGCCGACCTCGATCAAAATCGTCGTCGCCATTATACCGGCGCCCTCGATCTTCGTAATTTGATGACATAGTTTTCCTCTTCTTAAATCCGATTCGTGAACTGTGAATCGCAAAGCCCCGAGGCGATTACGCGACGAACGCCTGCAGCCCGCCGCTACTGGCGCTTTGGTTCCACTTCTTAAGCCGCGTCTTCGGCAGCATCGTCGTTGTCGGAATTCAAGGCGTCACTGCCGCCATCCGAACGTCTTTGCTGGTCCTGACCGCCTGGCCTCTTCGCCGCTTTACGAGCGCGCTTGGCTTTGAACTTTTCTGCCCGCCGTCGATCTTCGTCTACCCGTACGGTGATGTACCGAATAATTCGATCGTTGACGCGCATGCGACGTTCGAGCTCGGCAATCTCGCGGCCGGATCCTTCAATCTCCAACAGGATAAAATGACCTTCGGTCTTATGGAGAATCTCATAAGCCAATTGTCGTTTTCCCATGCTTTCGTGTTTCGTGATGGTGCCGCCCTGATCCGTAATGATTTGCTTAAAACCTTCGGACAGGCGGTTTACCTCTTCCTCGTCCGCCGTCGGATCGACGATGAACACTATTTCGTATTGTCTTTGCGTTTCCAAAATCAGTCTCCTTGAAACAGTCCTCAGTGAAAAGTCGTGAGTGATGAGTCGAAGGCTTAGGCCGCTATCTTTCGACTCGTCACTCATTACTCATCACTCATTACTGTTATATTCCGTCATAGCTTTCAAAACGCCATCTCGCAGGATGACTCGCAGCGCCTCAGCGCCCCTGTCCAAAACCTCTGCCAGTTCCCCTCGCGACCCGCGCGAAAAAGAATCAAGCACAAATCGCTTCGTATCGTTTATCGGATGGTCCGGCTGAATCCCGATTCGCAATCGCGTAAATTCATTCGTCCCAATCGAAGCGATGATCGACTTCAGTCCATTGTGTCCACCGGCGGAACCACGCGCTCGAATCCGAATCTTTCCGAAGGGCAACGCCAGATCATCGGAGATTACGATTAAGTGCTCTCCGGGCGAATCGATTTTGTGCTTCGCCACTAGACAGCTGACCGATTCGCCACTCAAGTTCATGTAGGTCTGGGGCTTCACGAGTTTCACCGTGCAGCCTTCGATTTCACCTCGACCTACTCGGGCCTGACACTCGCGGCGGCCTACCTCAATCGCCGCGTCGGCACCCAACTTATCAATCAACATGAACCCGAGGTTGTGGCGCGACCACTGATACTCATCGCCCGGGTTCCCCAGTCCTACTATCAGGAATTGCCGATTGCCAGTTGCCAATTGCCGGTCTTAACCCTTCTTGCCCTTATCGGCGTCGTCGCCGGCTTCGTCATCCTTCTTGCCCTTGCCGATCACTTCAGGTTCAGCAGCGCCTTCTTCAACCACTACTTCAGCCACCGGCTCTTCCTTCACGATACCGACCGTGGCAACGACCGTTTCCGGATCGTTGAGAATCTCAATCTTTTCGTCAACCTGGATGTCGGAGATGTGCAACACATCGTGGACGCCCAGATTCGAAACGTCGAGGTTGATCGCGTCAGGAATTTCACGGGGCTCGCAACGAATCTCCAGCTCGCGGATGATCTGTTCCAGCACGCCCTGCTCCTCGCGAACGCCGACGGGTTCACCAGTCAAATGCAGCGGCACCGTGACCTCGATCTTCTGACCCTTAACCAACCGCGTCAGATCGGCATGCATCAAGCGGCCACGCACCGGGTCAACCTGGCGAGCGTGGAACATCACCTCGCTTACTCCCCCGCCCTCAATCTCAAGCGTGAAAATCGTGTTACGCCCGGACTCGGAACGGAGAATCGCCGCCAGATCGCGTAACGGAGCGAGCGCCGAAACACTGCCGCCTTCGCCGCCATAAACGATTACCGGAACCATTCCCGCGGCGCGCGCCCGACGAGCATCGTTTTTGCCGCGGCCTTCGCGCGTCTGAGCGCGGACCGTAATATCTTTCTGTTCAGCCATGACTGCTCCTCTATTAAATGCGTTCAGCGATTAGCTTTTGAAAATCAAGATCGGCAGATCTGAAATTGGTTTAAGACAAATGCTTCCTCGTGAAGCAGACACCAATTCAAATCTGAGATCTGAAATCTCAGAAACTAATCGCTGATGGACTTCTTATTCAGCCATCAGTGTTTGCCCTTCGCTAAACGAAGAGCGAGGAAACGCTGGTTTCCTCGTGGATCGACTTGATCGCCTTCGCCAGAAGCGGCGCGATACTAAGGACCTTTATTTTTTTCAACTCGCACGCGTGATCGCGTAGCGGGATCGTATTCGTAATAATTATCTGCTCGATTTCAGACTCATCGAGCTGCTGCACTGCTTGTCCCGATAAAACCGCATGCGTAAAGCAAGCGTGAATTCGAGCGGCACCAGCATTCTTCAACGCTTTGGCCACCTTCGTCAAGGAGCCACCAGTATCGCACATGTCGTCGACGATCAAACAACTGCGGCCGCGGACGTCGCCTACCACGTTCATAACCTCCGCCACGTTGGCCTTTTCCCGGCGTTTGTCGCAGAGCGCGAGTTCAGCGTCCAGCCGTTTGGCGTAAGCGCGCGCGCGTTCGGCGCCGCCCGTATCGGGCGCGACCACTGTCAGATTCGGCAACGGATTGTCCTGATAATACCCAATCATCACCGGAGCTGAATAAAGGTGGTCTACGGGAATATCAAAGAACCCTTGAATCTGGGCTGCGTGCAAATCAATCGTGAGCAGGCGGTCCGCGCCGGCCACAGTGATCAGATTGGCTACCAAACGGGCCGAGATGGGAACTCGTGGTCGATCTTTCTTATCAGACCGGCCGTAGCCGTAATATGGAATCACTGCCGTGATCCGCTCAGCCGATGATCGACGAAAAGCGTCGAGCATAACGAGCAACTCCATCAGGTGCTCGTCGGTTGGCGGGCAGGTCGGCTGAATGATAAAAACATCGCCACCGCGGACGTTTTCGTCGATCTGAAAATTAAATTCGCCGTCCGAAAAACGTTCGGTGAATGCCCGTCCCATGTCGCAACCCAATTGCCGGGCTATCTCTTCCGCTAACTTCAGATTAGCGTTGCCCGAAAAGACCTTTATGCCGCCAGTGGTTCCCATAACTAGTTTCGAGTTTGCCGTTTAAAGTTTCCAGTTTAGAGTTTTGAGTTTCGAGTTTCGAATCTTTCGTTAAGTCGAATCCTGAAGCTCGGAACTCGCAACTTGAAACTCGGAACTCTTCTTAAAAGTGGCTGGGGCGGGAGGATTCGAACCTACGAATGCCGGCTTCAAAGGCCGGTGCCTTACCACTTGGCGACGCCCCATTATTAGAAATCCTGCTTTACGAAACGAACCAGCGAAACGATTCCTGGTCCATACGACGACGATACTCTTCGCGCGATAGCGCAACACAAGGAAAGGTGCGCCAACCGCCTTCCGCTTTCAACACACTGACGGCGTGCTGCTGCGTTTCCAAGTTTGCAAAGATACCAAATACGCTCGAACCACTTCCAGCCAATAAAGCGCCGGCGGCGCCGGCTTCCAATAGAGCTTTTTTCACTCGTCCGATCTCAGGTTCAATATCAAAGATCACCGGTTCAAAATCGTTCGACAAGTCGTTCTGAAAGAACCGACGCGCAACCCAAGGTTGAGAACTTCCCAAGTCTGCCTCGTTGCGCGAATTAGAAAGAATAGGGTGGTGATCTGATGTTGTCAAGGCAGGTGCCTTAATCGCTGCGTACGCGTCCGCAGTTGAGACGGATGCGTTTGGAGTGACGATAATCAAGTGCTGCGGCGCTCCCGAATTGTCACCAGCCAGTGGTGAAATTGTGCTTCCGGTTCCCGTCGCTAGAGCGCATCCACCCTCCAAAAAAAACGGGACATCAGCGCCTAATTGCGCCGCGATTTCATGAAGCTCGAGGGCAGTCGGCTCGATCTGCCAAAGGTGCGCCAACGCCAACAGCGCGACCGCTGCGTTTGAAGATCCGCCACCCAACCCGGCCCTGGTTGGAACTCTCTTAATCAGGTGAATGCGGACGCCTTTGTCTCTTTCGTAGCGCGACCTTAGAGCATTAGCAGCACGGACGATCAGGTTACGATTGTCAGTCGGGATTTCGGGATCGTCGCAGCTCAGTTGAATGTCGCCGCCTGAGATCGTTTCAAACTTGAGGTCGTCATGAAGCGAAACTGTTTGCAGCACTGTGCGGACTTCGTGGTAGCCATCAGCCCGTTTGCCGAGGATGCGCAAACTCCAGTTGATCTTGGCGAATGAAGGAAGGCTTAGCGAAGAAGGATTCACTTGCTCGCGGCTACTCGAAAATTCGCTAGCCGCAATGCAAAGTTTCGCGGATTTGAGACTAGCGGTTGATGAAGACTTGCGTTAGGAAAACACTTCCGTCGGGTGAAACGTAACTTCCAATCGCGGAAGCTTGAAATCCGATGTACAGAATATTTTCTCGATGCCCTGCCGAGATCATCCACCGCTCGACGGCGAAAGATCCCGGATCTTCGTAGCCTTTATTATACGCGATGTTTTCGGCGATCACTCTAAAGTGCTGGATGCCATTGGCGCGAGCGCGATCCTTCAGTCGGAGTCCATCAGGCGTTTCGTGGGCAAAGAATCCGAGGCGGGCCATGTTTTCCGAATGAACGCGGGCCATCCGGCAGAGTTCGGCGTCCCATACGAGCGGCAGCAAACCGTTGGCGACTCGTTCTTCATTGGTCCGCTCAAAAGCGCGGCGTTCAATCGTGCTGGCGTCGTCGAAGGAGAGCGACAGCGTTGCAGGAGATGGAGCGGAAGGTGACAACGAAGCGGAATCTTCGGCGACGAAAACCTGGCGAGGTCGGGAACCAGGCGATTCGCCACTGCTTTCACTTATAAGCCGCGCTGTGGGATGGGCGCTTAGATTCTGCGCAAAGCCCACTTGAGAAAACGCAAAGATCGCCAATGCGATCAGGCCAGTTCGCCGGAGGTTAGCAGGGATATTAGGTCTAAAGGTCGAGGCAGAAAGATTCAATTGGAAAAACATCAATGGGGGTACCGCTCGGCGTGGTGCGAAGCTCAATGCCTTGAGGTAGGCGGTTTAAATTGAATTAGCTTGCCGGGGCGGGCAGGGGTCAAGATGACAAAGCCAACATAGCAAAGTGTCAAACTAAGATCAACACATTTCCTTGTCAGACTGGCTGGTCACTAAACTCTTAATAAACCAGCGGTTTATGCGAGATTTCGATTAGTTTCGTTTGGCGCAAACTTTTGAACAGCCCGTTCCCAGGCGTTGCGGACAGGATAGGCGTAAATTATTACTACCGCCCCTACCACTGCGGCTAAGTAGGTGTAGAGCTCATTTCCCGTGAGGAGAGTGGCGGCAAATCCAATTCCGGCTATTGCCGCGCCGATAATTGCGATTTGTACGGTAGTTCTTTGGAGCGTGATCAAGAGTCCGGATGCACCTTGCACCGCACCAATGTCTTGCAGTCGCATGGCGGCAAACTTAGTTCGGCGCAGGGTGATTGCACCGAATCCAAAGATCAAAATACTGATCCGCGCGGCCATGTCGACGGAGGCGTTCACCTGCAGGGTGAGAAATTTTCGGCTGACAAACGCGAGCACGCAGAGCAAAACGACGGCCACGAGTAAGGACCAGACGGTGGTCTTCGTGGTCTTATGGCGGCGCGCAAGTTCGTCAGAAGCGCTTGTCCTCGTTCCGTTTGATGCAGCCATACCGAAATCTCCCTGGCAATTTGGATCAGTGAATCAATCAGGATATTACAGCAAACTTGGATAAGAGAAAGGCCTGTTGGAGATCCAACAGGCCAAATCCTCAAAATCGATCGAGCCGCATGGTTACGGCTTGACTCCCCCCGGAGTAGTTGTTGCGGGAACTGCAGGTGGAGCTTGGGTGGGATTTTGAATCGCCGGACGCGGAGCCGGGTTTGTAGAACGACGTTGAGTTGGCGCCACGGGCGTCACATTCGTCGGTAACTGGCCGTTGTATTTGAGAGCCTCATCAATCAAATCGGAGTGGCCTTCTTTCGAGTCTTTGCTGATCAGAATTCCATCCTTATCGACGGTCACATCCGCTTTCCCCAGCACCTCTTTCATCAGGTTACCCATAAACCCTGGGCGTTCCGGGGCAGGAACGTTTTTCCGTGCCGGATCGGCAGCGGGAATCTCAACGCCGATAATGCTCAACTGTTCCTTGGCTCTTTCGGCGTAGTCGCTGTTTGGATGACTGCGCAACAGTTCCTGATAGTACCTGGCTGCTTCGTCGGGCTCTTCTTCCTGTTGATAAGTAAACGCCAACCGGAAGAGCACTGCGTCTCTCAACGAAAAGTTTGGATACTTATCATAGACTTCTTTATAGCGAGACTGAGCGCCTTTTAACCCGCCTTTGTGCCCTTTATACCGTGCATCAAGATAGAAGTTTCCGATTTCGTAACCATGCATTGCCAGACTTTCCTGCGTTTCACGTAAGTCGTCTTCAACAGCGCTCCGAAGATTGGTTTGCGGAAACTGTTGCAAGAGGGCCTTAAGCCTTTGCTCTGCCTTTCGAGCGTGGGTGATGTCGCGATTGGAGAGTCCCATCTGCCTCATCTCAGATTCGGCCACCTTCAGCATGGCATCGTCGGCGAGTGGATCGGTGGGAAAAAACGTCAGCCAATCCTGATATGCCTGGGCCGCCTGCACCAACGCCGGCGTGGTTCCCTCAAGATAAAACGAATCGGCGATGGCCAATTTTGCTAACGGCAGAAAGGCTGAATCCGGATAGGTATTAATGATTGTCGAAAAAAGCAGCCGGCCGATTTCATGGTTACCTTTTCTGACTTCTTTGGCGGCCTCTTCAAATAACACGCGGTCGCGGCCTGGGGCGACCGTTCCCGTTAGCTCCTCATACTTATCATTGTCGCCGCCGCCGAACAGTCCGAAAAACTTACCCTTCTTTTTCTTGCCCTTTTTGGAAGCCACATCGGTACTGACGGAATTTGTTCGCACACTGGCCGTCGCCTGGAGGCCACGCTGCACTCGCGTATCGAGATCAACTACCGAAGCTTCCAAACGATCCAGGGCCGTCAGGTCAAACCGTTCGGAGCGTTCTTGTTTGCCGCGCAAGTCGTTAATTTCCGAGAAGAGCGAGCCAACTTCCTTGTCGAGGCCACGCAACCTCTGACGGGGATCGTCTGGGTCCTTCTTTTCTTTCTCGCTCTGCTTGCCACTTTGGGCCTCGATGGCCGCAATCGCGCTCGTGAGAGATCTGCGCATCGAGTCAAGCTTCGATCGCATCACGTCGAGACGCTGCAGCGGCGGAAGTTCGCTCTGCGAGCTGACTCCCTGTGCGGCTGCGCCAATTCCCAGTGACAGGACCATTGCGACGCAGGCTAACAAACGAAAATTAAAGCGAGAATGCATTACGAGAACCTCCAAAAACTTCCTCAATCAAATCTACCTCCCTGCTGCGTTCAAGCATCAGGGCTAAACCAATTGGACCGTCGCCTCGCGCAAGGCCTTGACGGCACCTTCCGGATCGCCGGCACCAAACACTGCCGAGCCGGCGACGATTATCTCCGCGCCAGCCGCGACCACTGACGCAATGTTTTTCAGATCGACGCCGCCGTCGATCTCGATTCGAGTATTCAACTCGCGCTCGACAATCATGCGTTTCAAACGTCGCAGTTTGTCGAGCGAAGCTGAAATAAAACGTTGTCCACCAAACCCTGGATTCACTGACATCACCAACACGTAGTCGGCAAACACCAACGCGTCGTTCAAACTCTCAACCGGCGTCGCTGGGTTGATCACAATTCCAGCCTGCGCACCCGCGTCCTTAATTGCCATCAACGTTCGATGAAGGTGTGCGTCAGCTTCAACATGGACCGAAACAAAGCTTGCTCCCGCTTCAACAAACTGCTCCGCATAACGCCCCGGCTCGGAAATCATCAGATGCGCGTCAATTGGTAACTTCGTCGCGCGCGCAATAGACTTTACTACGGGTAGACCGATCGTGATGTTGGGCACGAAATGTCCATCCATCACATCAACGTGAAGAAGCGTCGCACCGCCGCGTTCCACTGCGCCGATTTCCTCACCCAGGCGCGAGAAGTCGGCCGACAGGATCGAGGGGGCGATATCAATGGCGCTGCCGTTCATTATCAGAGGCGACCTGTCAGAACGTTACCTGTTTGGTCTGTTAACGGGAGACGGCTTTGGAACTGCCGGGCGTCGATTTTCATTTTGACTGCCGGCGCGATTCGAATTGGCGTTCACGATCGCCCGATTCGAAGTTGTGTTAGTTGTCGTGTTGCCGTTCCCGTTGTTCGCGTTTCGATTTGCTGGTGGACGGTTCGCGTTAGCGTTGCGATTGGCGTTGCTGTTCGCACTTCCATTGCGGTTTCCCGCATTCGCGTTCGCGTTTTCATTGCTGTTCTTATTGGTATTCTTGGGCCGCTTCGGCTTGTTCTCGTTTACATTCGCCTCGTTTGCATTTCCTTTGTCGGCCTTCTCGGCAGCTTTCTCTTCAGGCTTTTTTTCCGGCGCCACTGCTTCTGACGATTCGCCTTCCTTCACAGTGCGACTGATATCCATCGCCACTGTCTGACCGACCTTCACCACTTCCCCCGCGCGCGGAAGTTGAAACAGAACAGTGTCAGCCTTTAACTCGCTGCTCGGTCTGGTCGCCCTTACGCGAAAATTCAAACCCGCATCACCGAGCACGCGTTCAGCTTCGAAACGATCCTTACCCAACACATCTGGCACTTTCACTTCCGAACTGCGCAGAGATAAATAGACGGTACTGGTAAGGCCAAACACAAAAACGATCGCGATTGCGATCACAATAACGAGCAGTCCAATTAGAGAGCGTACCCCGGTAGTCGTCTTCAAATGCCAACCTCAGTCCACTCAAGTTCGATTGTAAGTATGAAAACCAAGCTGCGAAGTCTAACATCCGGTACAACTCGTCGCAAGGTAACGATCTTTCGCAGCTCAGGCACCTTTTCGTGCAAACGCATGGACGAAAAAGCCGTCTCCACCGTCGCGTTGGGGCCACGTTCGCACGCCCCCGCGACCGGTAAACAGTTCAGAAGGCAAAGGTAGCTGGACTGTTTCAAAGTCTTCGCTATTTTCAAGGAACGACTGCACTACGTCTTCATTTTCTTCAGCTTCGACCGAACAAGTGGAGTAGACCAGTCGTCCGCCTGGCCGAACTGCCTGCGAAGCGCGCTGAAGGAGCAGGGTTTGACGTCGCGCAAGATCTTCAATATCCGCGGGTGTGATGCGCCAGCGTATTTCGGGGTTGCGCCTCAAAGTACCCGTTCCGGAACATGGAGCGTCAACCAGCACACGATCGAAAGCCTGACTTTGAAAAGGAAAGGGCAAGGTGCCGTCGAGTTGCACGCAATGGATGCTACTGAGCCCATGCAACTGGGCTGTTTGCTGAACGACGTGGAGCCGATGAATGTGAAGATCGGCGGCGATCACTTGGCCCGCATCACCCGCCGCGTCGGCAATTTGACTGGCCTTGCTCCCAGGCGCTGCGCATAAATCCAGCACGCGTTCACCGGGCCCGGCACCTAATGCGAAAGCGACTAGCTGCGATGCTTCATCCTGAAAATAAATTTCCCCTCTACCGGCCAACTCTGTAAGCAAATTTCCCGCGCCGGTAATTCGCCATGCACTCTCCGCGAGTGTCGACGGCTCTACCACTGCGCCCGACTCGCGCAAGCGCTGAACCACGTCGGCTTCGCGGGCGCGGTTTGTGACGACGCGAAATGCAGTCGGAGGCGGTTCGTTGTTGGCGTCAGCAAAGGCCAACGCGTTTTCGAGCCCGAATGCTTTGATCCAACGCTCAATTAGCCAAACAGGATGCGAGGTGCTGACCGCGAGTTTCTCAATCGGATCAGTTATGAGCTCTGCCGGATCAATGCTTGTCTCACGCGACGCGCGCCGCAAAACTGCATTCACCATCCCGGCGGCCGAACGCAGACGCGCGAAGTGAACAATATTTACCGATTCGTTAACGGCGGCAGAGTCCGGAACACGAGATAAGAAGCGAAGCTGGTAAAGACCAAGCCGGAGAGCAAGTCGAACATCAAGATCCATCTGGCCGACTTTACGGCCTGCGTAAACTTCGATCAGTCGATCGAGCCACAGCTGCCGGCGAAGCACGCCCATCACGAGTTCGTGGCATAGTGAGCGATCGAGCGGGCCAAGGTCGCTGGCCTGAGACGCGAGCAGCACCGAAGCGTAAGCGCCGGCTTCAACGCGTCGGAGAATCTCAAACGCCGCCAGCCTCGCAGGTGAAATGGAATTAGACTTCGCCAAGGCGGTCGCCAACCTTCAAGTGCGTGCCATTAAGAAAATCGCGAGCGCTCATTCGTCGTTTCGCTTCCGGCTGCACTTCCAGCAAACGCAAACCAGTTGCATCACCACATCGCACCAACAATTCATCGCCATGGGCCGCAACCACTTCGCCCGCCAGAGCTGATTCGTCCGCGACAGCGATTTCGCTTACGGCAGCTTTCCAAATAATCAATCGTCGCCCTGCGTGATAGGTGTGCGCATTCGGCCACGGCTGAAATCCACGAACGGCGCGTTCAATAATCGCGGCCGGGTTGGACCAGCTGATTATCCCGTCGGCTCGAGCAAGAATTGGCGCAAACGTAGCCTGTGCTTGATCTTGTGGACGCGGCGTGAGAACGCTCAATTGGGCGAGCGTTTCGCTGAGCAGTTCGGCGCCAATCACGGCAAGTCTCTTCATTAATTCTGGCGCAGTTTCGTTTTCGCCGATCGCTGTCTCCCGCTGCAAAAGGATAGGACCCGCATCGAGTTCCTCTGCGATAAACATGGTGGTGACGCCGGTCTTCGTTTCCCCGTTTACGATGGCCCAATTTGCGGGCGCCGCGCCGCGATACGATGGCAACAGAGAAAAGTGAACGTTGATGCAACCTCGTTGCGGCGCCGCAAGATACTCCGCTGGAAGGATTCGGCCGTAGGCTACAACTACTCCGACGTCCGCCCCGTAAGACGCAAATAGACTCTTCGACTCTTCAATTTTGATCTTCGCCGGCTGCTCAACTGTTAACCCGCGATCGAGCGCGAAGGCTTTGATTGGTGAGGCCCTCAGCTTG
>JANLZV010000032.1:0-6539 GCA_031366425.1 Pyrinomonadaceae bacterium
CCGGTTCCCACGCAGCGGAATAAGTTCACTCGCCATCGGTCACCTTTCTGAGGCTTGGGAAGCGAGTTGGACCACGGAATTCTAATCGCAATCACTAGCTGTTCATCTGAGAGAGAAGCCGCCGTAGTCATTCCTGATTGAAACTCGAAATCAGTTTCACGCAAATCGCCGTCGAAGTTGATAGCCAGGTCAACCCACTCTCCCGTCGGCGCTGCCTCAAACTCGAAATACCTTTGCGGCGCGTTTGGATCGGGAGCCACAAAGATCTCGCAGACGTCTCTGTTCCAAAGCCCAAGCGTCTTCTGATCCAACACGGGCGTCGAACTGGCGACCAGCGGCTCCGTTTGGCGGCAAGTAAAACGAATACATAAGGCTTGCTCGGTCCAGAGGATGCGGGCTTCGGTGTGACGCTCAGGCGGAGCGTCTTCTCCCGACCAGCGCCGGGTGATCTCGACGGCTTCCGCAGAATTCCACTCACGACTGCTTAGATCGCCAGCGCTGAGATCAGACGCCGCCCAATGAGCAGCTACTTGCGCATGCGAGTCGAGTGTTATCGAATCTCTGGTCACTAAAAAACTCCGCGTACCCATCCGCCGTCGACTTGCAGCGTGACTCCAGTAATGTAAGAAGCGCGCTCAGATGCGAGGAACGCCACGGCTGCAGCGATCTCTTCCGGTTGGCCAATCCGGCGCATCGGGCCCTGCGTAGCCCACGTCGCAATGATTTCATCTTTGGATATCCCCAAAGCCTTGCTGCGCGCCTCGGCTAACTCCTCCTGGCGGCCGGTCAGGGTGTAGCCTGGCGCAACGTTGTTAACGGTGACATTGTCTGCGGCGACTTCGTTTGAAACAGTCTTGGCCCAGCCAGTTAGGGCTGCGCGGACAGTGTTTGAATACAAAAGTCCATCGATGGGCTGCTTCACGGAGACGGAAGTGATGTTGACGATGCGGCCCCATTTCTGAGCGCGCATACCCGGGACCACGAGCTTCGCTAGTCGAATCGCCGACAGCGCGTTCAGCTCAAACGCTTTTCGAAACGCATCCAGCTCGGATTCCGCAAAACTCGAAGTCGGTGGCCCGCCGGCATTGGTAACCAGAATGTCGATTCGACCGGCACGTTCGCGCGCCAGATCGACGAAGCGGTTAACTGCCTGATCGTCCGTGACGTCAACGCCCAAGCCGGCAACGTTCGCGCCCGTCTCGTCGTGGATTTTTCGCGCCGCTTCGCTGGCACTACTCGCATCACGCGAACAAAGGAAGACCCGAGCGCCTTCGCGCGCCAGTTCACGCGCCGTCGCGAATCCAATTCCTTTGCTCGCCGCAGCGACCAGCGCTACGCGGTCTTTCAAGCCCAGATCCATTTTTTCTCCTTTTCGTCTCTATAGCCGGGCGCTCTCCGCCTCGCGAACGCCGTCAACGAAGCCAACGTTTGTGGCCGGCTCCCTGGTTCCTTGGTCCCACCAACGCTGGGTCAGGAACCAGACTGCGCCCGGGACCAGGAAAAACGCACCGATGCCAAGCGTAACCGTTCTTGGTGACATGTGAAAACGATCCAAGAGTTCTCCAGTCGCGTAATTCGAAACGGCCATCGTGAGGGTCAGCAGCGCCAGTTCAGCGGCGAATACCCGTCCGCGAAAACTATCTTCCACTGCGCGTTGCAGCAGCACAGTGGAGAACACCCAGAGAATACTTCCGCCGGTGTGGGCCAGACCTAAAACGATTAACGCGAGCACGAAGTTGGTAGAACTTCCGAATGCCATGTAGCCAATGCCCCCGATCAGAAATGAGATTCCGATCGAAGTCTGCATTCGTTTTTTTCCTTCTCCGGAAATTCGGCGAGCCACTATTGGTCCAACTGCTGTGCCGATGCCGCGCGCCGCGAAAAGAATTCCAATTCCCAAAGCTGCGCTGTTTCGAATGGGAAAGATGCGTTCGCCGAAGACGGCCAGGAGCGTCAGAATTCCGCCGCCCAATCCCCACGCGGGTTTGACCAGCAGCAGTGCCAACACCCGCGGTCTGCGTTTCACATAGCTAGCTCCGGCGATCGTCTCAGTAATTCCCGCAGCTTGCTTAAATGTTAGCTTGCGTTTCTCGCGGGGTGGGCGTTTTGGGACCACCACTGTTGCGATCAGCCCGGCCGAGAGGAGGTAGGTCAACGCGTCAAGAACGAAGGAGACGTTTGTGCCAAACCAACCGGTGATCAGTCCGCCGATGGCAGCGCCCAGAGTTAGCATGACGGACCACGTCACGGAAGAAATGGCATTGGCGGCGACCAACTCGCGGTCCGAGACGATGGAAGGAATTGCGGCAGTTTTCGCAGGTTCGAAGAATGTGGAAAACGCTAGTTGCAGCACCGTTAGCAGGTAGATGATCCACAACTGATCAGCACGCCGAACAAAAAGAAACCCCAGTACGACCAGCGCTCGAACGAGATCCGAAACAATCATGATCGTACGGCGACTAAAGCGATCGGCGAGCACCCCCGACATTGGTCCAAATACAAAACTGGGTACGAAGCGCGCAACCATTAACAATCCGATGTTTCGGCCTGAGCCCGTCAGGTTGAGTATGATCGTGTAGAGCGCGATGGTGTTGAACCAGTCGCCCATCTGGCTGACGACCTGGCCCAACCAGAGCATGCGAAAGTTACGGTTGCCGCGAAGTAACTCGATATAACCAATCGGCGGGAGGTTTTCTTTGGTGCTGTTCAAGCGGGTCACTGACCATTCATAAAGAAGCAAAAACACAAAAACGAAGGGTGCCCGCTTCGTCGAACATTTGTCAACTTAGCGATGAATCAATGCGAACGCGGCCTCATGTATCGATCTTGGGGCAGTCTGACTGCAATCTCCAATCTGACCTGTCACATTGATTTCGTCTACGCCTGACGTTTTCTGGAAGCGAACTGTTCCAGTAAAACTCTCAACAACAACGCGCGATCTTCAGGTTCGTCACACGATTCCTACGCGGCACAACAATTGAAAAGGGAACTGCGCGGCTGAGAGGCCTCAGGCTTCAACGGGCTCTCCGCACGGAGTCCGAGCCGCTAATTTTTGAAGTGAGTGGTTGGTGCAACGCGAACGCCACTCAATCCTGTTGACAACGCGCTCACCCAGCCAGGCGAGCAAGCTCGCCGCTTGCCCCTTTACCGGCGGCCGGGAACCCAGGCTGAGTTGCTCCCAGTTTTGGTTTCCGGCCCCAACGCAACAGCTGGGCGAGCGTTAGAGATTTTGGTGGATTTTTTGCAAGCGCAGTTCGTAGAAAACTGTTCCGAGAATGGGAAACGTGAATGAATCGGCCTAATGCATCTTACTCAGAACTGGTCGCTAGCGTGGCACTTCTTCCGCTCGCCATCCGGCTGAACGAAATACTCCCGCAAAAACGCTACCGCCTTCTCATGCTTGCTGGTGGCGCTTTCATTGCTGCCTGGGCCGTCCTCCAGGTCTTCTCATTAGCTCTACTTACGATCGCCATCTTTTCTGGAGTCTACTTCGTCTATCTGGCTTGGGGCCGGCTCAACGCGAAAACACGCGAGACCGAAGAACTCAGCCGCATCCACTTTGCCACTGCCGAAGCGCTCGCGACGGCAATCGACGCGAAGGATCAAACTACACATTGCCACGTGCGTCGCGTGCAAATCTATGCAGCGGGCCTGGGTGAAGTATTAAAACTTTCCAAAAACGAAATCGCCGCGCTTAAAGCCGGCGCGCTCCTTCACGACATCGGAAAACTTGCGGTGCCGGCGCACATCATCAACAAGCCTGGCCGGTTAACTCCCGCCGAGTTTGAGAAGATGAAGATTCACACGACGGTGGGCGCGCAGATTCTAAGTCGAGTCGACTTTCCTTATCCCGTCACTCCAATCGTTCGACATCATCATGAGCAGTGGGACGGACTTGGCTATCCCGATGGCTTGAAGGCAGAGCAGATTCCTATTACGGCCCGCATCATTTCCGTTGTCGATTGTTTCGACTCCGTCCGCGAAGATCGTCCGTTCCGTCGCGGCATGACGCGTGACGAGGCGCTCGCTTTCTTGTTGCGCGGTTCAGGCACCCACTTTGATCCAAACGTGGTTGAGTTGTTCATCAAGCATCTGCCCGCGTTTGAAGCCCAGATCGCCGCGCTTGGTCTCTTGCAACAACTACCGCCAAACGAAACCAGGGAGCCGATCGCGTTGAATGCGGTTGATATGGCCCAAACCCGCGAACGCGGATCGTATATGGCCTATGACCAAATCAAGAGCGCGCATCAGGAAGTTTACGCCTTGTATGAAATAGCTCGGACCTTTGGATCATCTTTGGACGTGAGAAACACGGTCGAAGTCCTGGTCGACAAGGTCGGACACGTGGTGCCGTTTGATACCTGCATTGTCTATCTCTACGACGAATCGAAAGGCGGGGCGACCGCCACCCATGTCGCCGGCCTTAACGCCAATCTATTGGCCACCAGGTTTATGGCGTTGGGAGAAGGCGTGACCGGATTCGCGTTAGCAAACCGCAGTCCCGTTAATCAGCTACATCCGAGTTTGGATTTTGCCGGACTCGAAATTGAAGGCGAATACCGTTCGATGGCGTCTCTTCCTTTGTTTAAGGACGAGCTGTTGTTGGGCGCCGTATCCGTTTACTCGACCGAACTGGAGGCTTACACCGATGATCACATGCGCTTACTCGAAACCGTCACGCGGCTGGCTTCCGACGCCCTGGCTAACGCGACCCATCACGCAGTAGCAGAATCAAACGCTTTGACGGATCCGCTCACTTGCTTACCGAATGCACGCTACCTGGCACTTCGTTTCGATGAAGAAGCTTCCCGCGCGCGGCGCAACGGCCGCCCATTCCAGGTGGTGATGCTTGACCTCGATGACTTTAAGATCGTTAACGACACCTTCGGGCACAAGGTTGGTGACAAGATGTTGCGCGAGATGGGTCGAATCATTCAGGGCCAGCTTCGTGAGTACGACTTTCTGGCTCGTTACGCCGGCGATGAGTTTGTCGCCGTGGTGCAGGAATTGGTAGGCGATCAAGTTGAGGACCTCCGTACCCGGATTGAGACTGCGGTTTCCGAGTTTGCTTTGGCAGTTCGCACAGGCGATGAGGCGCGCGTCGGGATCAGTGTGGGCACTGCGACGTATGGCGTGGACGGTGAAACTCTAGACCAACTGCTCGTGGCCGCCGATCAAGCCATGTACAGAGCCAAGTCAACCCACAAACTCGAGAAACTAACTCCGCGGCCGATCTCACAACCCGTCAACACGCTGGAGTCGGGGCTTGAAATTAAGATAAATGCCGACAGCCTCGCATCGGTCTCAATTAACTAGTAATCGTTGCCGTCACTCTTTCCTCGTTCCAGTTAATGGAACCGTAGCGCACCGCGCTCGTGGGATAGGCTGGAGGCAAACGTTTACATGCGAACCGCAATTACCCGATCAGTCAACATCCGCAACTCAAGCATAACCGCAGTTCCTTCTTTGCAAGACAGAGGGTTCACGCTCATCGAGCTGCTCATTGTGATCGCCATTATTGGTATCATGGCCGGCGTCGCCATCCCGCTTTATAAGAGCAGTGTCCGCAAAGCCAACGAAGCGGCTGCGGTTAGCACACTAAACAGCGTTCGAATCGCCCAAGCCAAGTATGTGATTGACCATAAGGGGCAGTACGGAAGTTTTAGGCAGTTGTTTGACCAAGGATATCTTGATAAGCGATTCAACCATGACCAGCCTCATGAACGCGGCTATGTATTTGTGATCACGCTCGCGCCCAAATCAGAAGGAAGGTCTCCGTCGTTTAGCGTAAACGCTAACCCTGAAGAGTCGGAAGGAATAGGCGCTACGGGCAGGAACTTCTATTACCTGGATCCGGACAGTGGAATTTGTGTCAGCCATGCCGGGCCCGCAACCGCCGCAGACGAGACACTGTAACTGAGAACAGTTTTTCTAACTGCTGCGCAAAGCATCGCAGAGCGTAGTAGCTCTCGACCAACCATTTCTTGACATTCCATCCTCGTTCGCTTTCAATCGCTGCTGGATTGAAACATGCCCGTTGCGAACGCCCCCGAACAGAATTCTACTGTCCTCGTAATAGACGCCGACGCACTTGCGCGCGAACGGCTACGTAGTGTTTTCGAAGGTGCAGGATATCGAGCCCACGGCGCGGCTGATGCTTCGGCTGCATTAGAGTTACTCCATTCCCAATCATGCGATCTGATTGTTCTTGAGCTGGCCCTGCCGGGCAGCGATGGCCTCGCGCTCTGTCGTCTTCTGCGAGCTCAACCTAAAACCGGCGCCATCCCAATCATTGCGCTTTCCAGGGACGACTCTGAAACCAACATCGCTAGCCGGGAAGCAGAAGCTTTGGCCGCCGGCGCCGACGACTACATCGCCCGGCCCTCATCTGCAACCGAAATCGTTTCTCGCGCCACCGCTCATTTGCGCAGGGCCCAGCGCGAATGGGCGCTGATCGGCAGCAACCGTGAACTACTCTTTCTGGCAGACCTCGGACGTGGATTACTCCGCGCCCTCGATCCGGATCAACTGGTGCGGCG
>JANLZV010000095.1:0-6519 GCA_031366425.1 Pyrinomonadaceae bacterium
CAGAACCCGGAGCGGTAGCGAAGGGATGCTTTGCTCAAGTTGGCTTAGTAAAACAGTTGAGAGCGAATGCAATGCAACTTGAGAGCAGCACCCCGTCGCTACCGCTCCGGGTTCTGTATTAGCTAGCCCCGCTCAAGATCCTTTGGCCCCACCAGCCAGTCCAGTTCACCCTCCTCTGCCAACGCATCGCGCCACTGACCACTTTTGAAATCGATCTTTGCGAGCGTGGCGGGCGACATGCTGGCGCTTTCGCGCGTCAGCAACTCCAGCAACTCGACCATCCCCGGGTTATGGCCCACTAACAGTACACTCGCAAAACTCTCTTCGAGTTCGGCCAGCAACTGCATCAGCACTGCCGGACTAGCTTCGTAAACTCTCCGATTGTAGCGAACCTCCACCGCAAGGTTGGCAGTCGCAGCGACAATCTCAATCGTCTCCCGAGCTCTGATTGCCGGGGAACTCAAAACGCAATCGGGTAACGCCACCTGTTTGCTGAGGTGAATGCCGATCAGTTTGGCTTCCAGCCGCCCGCGCAAATCGAGCGGGCGTTCAAAGTCAGCGCCACCGCTCGGCGCATTTCCGGCGTGAGCGTGTCGCAACAGAAAAAGTGATCTCATAGCAGCTAGTGAATCCGCCGATCGCGCAACGGTTAAAATTTTATCACCGTGTCAAACTGCAGCCGCTTTGTCGGCAGATTCAACGAACCCGGCGGCGTAGTTCCAAACGCGCCGAGGGCCCCATGCGGGCGCTCAGTGATGATGCCGACGATCCCAAACGTGACGCGCGGATCGGCTGCATAGGAGAACACTAAACGATGGCCGCGCATGTCCGACTGTTGGGTAATGTCAGACATATTAAACGGCGTCAACACGGCGTCTTTCTCGATCCGCATAAACGTGTAGCCGAATTGCATATCGCCGCGGGCTTTCGTTTGCCCGATCAGAAGTTCACCCCAAAACCCGTTGTTCTCACGATTGGGAAGAATCAGATCGGCGCCTCCCGGGCCGGCAATAACCACATCGTGCGTTTGGGTGTTGGTGACAAAATTCAGCAACACGGCAACCGGCCAACGTTTGCTCTGCTTGAATTCCAGACGCGCGAGCAGGTCGATCAAATTGTAACCGGATGCCAAACGACCGTCGCGGTTGGTGGCGTTGTTGCTGGCGTTCGTTACACCCAGGTTGCCATTCCCGGACACGAGCAGATCGCGCGGAATCGAGACCTGGGTCGTAATCGTTTGCGCCGGCGTAGCACCAGACGCGGGAATGGTGAAGGTTAACGGCAACTGGATTTGGCTACCGAATACCTGCGCTGGAGAAATGAACTGCGTGCCCGAAAAGAAAAGATCAGCGATCGACAGATTGAGCGCTACCTTGGGTCCAAACGCAAAGCTAGATCGAAACTGCGCGCCGTAAAGCGCGAGGTCGCGTCCGCCGCGGCGAGACTGTTCGATGTTTACCGTCCCATTAGCATTCCGGACAAACGCTGAGTTGCGTTCAAGAAAGGGCGATTGCCAGGCAACGAACTTGAGTTCCTTCAGTTTCGAATTTTTAAATGCCCTGGTATACGACTCGTTGAGTCCTTCGATCATCAGATCGCTGTCGATCGTCAGTTCGGTGGAAGCCCATGGTGGTTCAAACTTCCCGCCTTGCAGGCGCAGGCCCGCGAGCCGCTTCGGCTTGTACGTGATGAACGCTTGATCGAGTCCGAAGGGCTTGCGGTCGTAAAAGTCTGTGAGCGTTTGGTTAGACGAAATGTTGTCCGCAAAGCTGCCCGTGGTGAAACGCAGACCCCAGTCAAACTCGCTGCCGATGGCGCCGCTCATCGCGAGGCGCGCGCGCACCCGCAAACGGTGACGCGGACTAAGTTCATTGCCCAACACCGCTGGGTTATCGCCGTTTGCCAGGCTGTTTGACAGTCCGAAAAACGACTCTGAACGCAGCCGGATGTCGCCGCTGAACTTCACTGGCCCAATGTCCGCGACGCGACCTTCAACCTTTTTCAGTCGTTCTTCAAGCGTGGGAGCCGCTGACTTGTCTTGCGTTCTGACTGCCGGGGCATTACCAGCGCGTGCATTCTCAGCGTTGAAACCTACGCCACCTGGGCCAACTCCTTCGGTGCCGCCAAGCTTGCCCGCCAACAGTTGAATGGTTTTTTGCTGCTCACGAATGAGCTGTTGGAGTTGGTCCAACTTTGCATTTTGCTGATCGAAGGCGCGCTCCAGAGTTTCGAGGCGTTCTTCCGCGGACCGGGTTGCTTCGGAGGAAGCCGGCGCCTTTCTGACAGTGGCAGGTGGGTCCACCCGCGGAGGCTTCTCGTCGTCTGCATTGGTAGGAATTTCGTCTTGAGTAACGTTCTTGTTTATGTTCTGAGCGCGCGAAAACTGGGCGTTGCCAAGGATTAACGCGAGCAAAGATACGACGAAAAGCGGGAAGACGAGCTTCCTGTTTTGGGGAATCAACATGGTATTCACTCCTGTGGTTGAAGCGTGAAGAGACTGGACCGGGAGACGCGTGAGCCTTCTCTCGCCGGCCAACAATAACGATTTGAACGCGCGTATTTAAGCAAATTTATCAGAGCTTTGCACGAATCTCGCTGACAGCATTGCGCGCCTGACTTAAGCCCAACTTAACGCAAAGTTAAATCGGTCTGAACACAGCCGAGGTTCAACTTCAGTCGAGTAGCACCCGCACGCTTAAGGCCTCGGCGCGTTCGATGGCGGTGAGCAAACGAAGAAACTGCGAGTAGTTGTGACTGCGTCCGGTAAGGCGTGCGGTTTCCGATCGGCTCAGGTCATTACGAAGGATGAGATCAAGAAAGTCGTAATAGTCGGCGGTGGCTCCGGGCGGCAACTCGCGAACGTAGGTAGTCTCATCGGAATCTTCGGAACGAAATCCGGCGAGCAGATCGAAGATGTTGTCGGTGGTAAGTTGCGTACCTGCGCGCGACAACCGAATCGGCACCCGCAGCTCGAAGAAACGCAAACCTTCGGGAGTGGTGACGCGCCGCAGTTCCTTGGTGGCTTCGCCGTCGAATGGCGACTCGGCGTTGACCAGAATTTGCAGCAGACGCGGATGGTCTGCCGGGTCGATCGTGTCGAGCGACAACTGCACACGGTCGGCAAGAAACTTTTCAAACTGCGCTTCGACGGGATAATTGATCCGGCCCAGACATCCAACTGCCTCGCCGTCGCCTGCGAAATTCTCCGGCAGCCAGGCCGGACAACTTGGGCAGATTGAGGTCTCCGCCTGCATCAGTTCCATTTCTTCGCGCGCGTTTTCCACCCACTCAAGTTTTTCAGCCGTTGGCACGCTGACGTCGCCAGTGGTTAAGCGCGCGTGCAGATTGCTGAGCCGGCCCCACTCGCGCAAATGTTTCTCCGAATAACGGGCGCGCAAACTACAGGGAAAGTGGACTGCGAATTCGAGTGACAAGATTTTTCTACCCCGGTTTATGGCGACAAGCGCTTCTTCAAATCCAACACCAGTTTTTGATAGCCCGCTTCCGTTTTCAACACGGCGAGATCACGAATAACTCTGCTGAGCGTCCGCGCGACAAACTACTTTTCCATTTACCTCGTTTCGCGGCAGCTCTTCTTTCTGGTTAGCGCGGACCGCGAACGGATTGAAAATCGCGATCGCCGGCAACGCGAGGATCAGAATTTGAAGCTTTCGGATCGTCATGAAGTTCGCGATGTCTCGTGGTCAAGTAAATTGAGACGAGATCGACAAGTGAATCATCAGGGGTTAGTCGAGGGAAGACTCGTTTCAAATCACTAACACAGCGTTTCAGAATGAGCAAGCAACTCCGCTCGGGGGAAGGGAGTAGGTGTGGATCGTCGGCGTAAAAGTAAGCCCGGTGCACAAGCAGGGCTAGTTCCCTGAAAATTGTGCGGCAAGAGTGCATGGCTGATCTGATGGTTGTGATAAGCTTTGGCTTTCCTGCTTCCAAGCTCAAATGTCCGAAGCGACAACTGCGAAGTGAGGTCGAGGCCCATGGCAATTAGTCAGGATTTGTTGGAAATACTCGCCTGCCCTGCCTGCAAGGCCAAGGTAGAGTTGCAACCCGACGGCAACGGTTTGAAGTGCGTGGAGTGTCATCGGCTTTATCCGATTCGCAACGACATTCCGGTCATGTTGATCGACGACGCAACGATCGTGACCGATCCGCCAGGCGAAACGCCGAGCAATCAACCCGAATGAACTAGTCGCAGTGAATAGTCTTAAAGAAATAGTTGAATCGTCTCCGCAACTGCGGATGCTTCGCATGCAAAGCCTCGATTCAGAGGGCGCGACAGATTCACCTCGGCCCCTGTCGCCGGCGCGTTGGGATTGGCAGTCAGTGCATCGAGTGCTGATCGTCCGGCTCCGCTCGATCGGTGATACGGTATTAACTACGCCGTCGCTGTATGCGCTCAAGCGTTTTCTGCCTCACGCGTCCATCGACATCCTTTTGGAAGACTGGGTCGCGCCGGTGCTTGAGGGGCACCCGCACGTTGATAACGTCATCACTGTCGAGAAGGCTCGCCCCTCGTCGCGCCTGGGTGTTGCGCGGCAACTGCGACGCAATCGGTACGATGTGGTTTACAACCTCCATGGCGGCACTACCTCGACTTTCCTGACCTGGGCCACGCGCGCCAAACATCGCGTGGGTTATGAAAACTATCAGTATGCGCGACTGCATAATCACCGGGCACAGTCGTCGTCAGCACTTTGGGGACGAGACAAAACACATTCGGTCGAACAGCAACTCGCTTTGCTTGGTTGGACCGGGGTTCCGGTCAGCGATCGCCCGCCAACTAAACTTGCCGTGACCGAAACAGCGGATGGCGCAGTTGCCTCAAGGTTGCGAGACGCGGGACTTGGTGACAGACCTTTCGTGGTCCTGCATCCGGCAGCGGCGTTTATTACAAAACAATGGGCGGCGGAAAAGTTTGCTCACGTGGCCGCGACACTCTCGGCCCAGGGTCTCGCAGTCGTAGTCATCACCACTCCGGCGCAGGCCGAAACCGTGGCTGAGATGAGGCGTACATCTACGGCGCCGTTTTTTTCCCTGAGCGATTTATCTTTGCCGGAGATCACCGCCTTGCTAAAACGCGCTCGATTATTTGTGGGAAACGATAGCGGCATCGCGCACATGGCGGCGGCGGTGGAAACCCCGGCAGTGGTAATCTTCGGATCTTCTAACACGGCGCACTGGCGACCCTGGGTGTCGGTCGCTTCCGGCTCGGCGGCGGAGATTGTCTACGAAGAAATGGAATGCCAACCCTGTCACGGCTACTTCTGCGAAAAGTTTGATCAACCGGAATGTATTAAGCGTGTACCGGTCGAACGTGTGATGGCGGCGATTGAAAGAGTGTTAAGGGAAAGCGCAAACTAACGGCTCGATGACGAGAGTTCGAAAATGGCCCAGCTAACAAAACCACGCGCTCGAGAAATTATCGAATTGATGCCGGCGCGCAAGATCGTAGTCCTTGGCGACGTTATGCTCGATGAGTTCGTTTGGGGCGATGTGACCCGTATTTCGCCCGAGGCGCCAGTGCCGGTGGTCGACATCAGGCGCGAGTCGGTCCATCTGGGTGGCGCGGCAAACGTGGTTGCCAACACGGTCGGACTCGGCGCGCAAGCGTGTGTTATTGGCGTAGTGGGAAACGATTCGGCGGGTGAACGGTTGCGCCAGCGTCTCGAGGCTGCGAGCCCGCTCCAAAGCTCCAATTATCTGATCGTTGACGACGGCCGGCCCTCAACCACCAAAACCCGAATCATCGCGCATAGCCAACTGGTCGTACGGGCCGATCGCGAACTGCGAACTCCAGTCAATGGTCCGGTCGCGGAAGAAATTATCGCAGCTTTGAAACAGGCACTGGCAGAGGCCGATGCGTTTGTAGTTTCGGATTACGACAAGGGTGTGGTTACCCCGACAATTCTCCAGGAAATTCTGCAGTTGGCCTACAACCGAATGCCGGTGCTCATCGATCCGAAAATTCGAAACTTCCCTTACTACAGCCCGGCCTCCTTGATCACGCCGAACCATCATGAGGCTTTGAGAATGACGAACCTTGAAGCAGACAATGATGAGGGACTACATCTGGCGGCGCGCATGATCCGGGAAAGACTGGGTTGCGATGCGGTACTCATCACGCGCGGCGATCGTGGGATCATGTTGCTCGAGGGCGACCGCGATCCGGTCTTTGTCGGCACTACGGCGCGCGAAGTCTACGATGTCACGGGGGCCGGCGACACAGTGATTGCCGCGTTGGCTACCGCTCTCTCCGCGGGGGCCACGATCCTGGAAGCCGCTACCCTCGCAAATCATGCGGCTGGAATTGTGGTGGGAAAAGTGGGCACCGCCACGGTGAGCGCCGATGAGCTGCTGGCTACATTTGATTCATAACACTTTCCGCTTCGTCGAGGTTCCTAGCCGTTTCTCTTGGGACCGCGGGCGCCCGCGCCCGCATTGGAGGGTGAATATTTTCGGGCGGGGGCGCCCGCGCTCCTGTAAGAATTAATCTTCACGCAA
>JANLZV010000173.1:0-1880 GCA_031366425.1 Pyrinomonadaceae bacterium
TCGCCTTGCGCATCGTAAGTTGCGATCGCCACGACGGACGGCTTCACGCGGCGGACAAGTTCCGGAAGAGTTTCTGGCCGGCTCGCTTGCGGGAATACCTGGTTGGAGGCCAGGAGACCTACAGCCAAAAGCAGCAACTGGGGGAAGATGCGTTTGTACATATCAAGTTGTAACCGCGGCTAACGGACGGGTTGATCGGAACCGAAGCAGCGGGCTTCGGTGTGATCTTAAGGGCTTGGAATCGGGGAATCGACTTGAGTGGAATTGCCTGGGGCAAATCCGTCAGTGTTCATATTAACTCAAGAGCAACCCGGCCGGATAGGAAAAATTTTCCCGGGAGGATTGCGAAATAGCCGGACATCCTCAAGAGGACGCAAGACCAAACCGCAAAGGTCGCAAGGAGAACGCGAAGTTGCCCAGGGAATGCCATAATGAATGGCCGCAAAGAAAAAGGCCGCCAAGCTGGCGGCCTTTTGGGTTCGTTCCCCCTAAGATATGGACTTGGTTATGGGATTAATTGAATGACACCAAGTCGCGTGCCCGCCGGTGTAATCACGGTCTTTACTGCTGCCAGGTTTTCCATTGTCACGAGCAAACCAAAATCAGCCAACGTTGTATTGGCCTTAATCTCGGCTTCATTGCGACGCTTCAAATTCACGATCTGTCCCAGCTTGAAATACTGGTTGTCTCGCGAAACTGCCCAAAGGATATAGGCCTGTCCGGCGGGAACGTCTTTCAGCTCGTGGAATACCATTTTGACTTTCGTCCTTCTGCCATTCCTGTTCGGCTCAATGAAAATATTCGCGCGCGCACCTGACAGGGCTCCGGTGAAGTCCACTTTCAGTTTTGTGTCATCTCCCTTTTTGTAGGCAGGGATGTTCAGCATCGGCACAGTGTAAACGCTCGCTGGCGTAATTCCAGCCGTGGTAGTCGCGCCTACGGTTTCGCCAACTGGCGACGTCGTGAATGGAATCACCGCGAAGCCTTCGGGCACCGCGCTGCGGAAATAAACTTTTGCCGTCGGACCGTAGGTCGTCAGGTTTGCGTCGGGCGCCGCGATCAGCATGAATTTACTAAGGGGCGTGGTGGCGTTGAATTTTCCCACTCCATTAGTGATCTCCACTGGGCCCAGCAACGTAACCACTCCAGCATCGTCTACTGCATAGACATTGATTGTGGAGACGTCAGCGGGAACGTCGGTCAAGTCCAGGACCACCCTGGTGCCGTTGTCATCCCGCAGGATCGTCCCGACTGCTTTCGAGCCGGTTAGCGTGACTGGAGTTAAGTTGAGCTGTACTTCCTTGCCTACGGGATACTCGATTATGGTGTAGGTGCCGTCGGCGTTTTGAACTGTCTTGGTAACTGTGGTTGGAGTTTGTGTGATTGTAGTCGTGGTGGTTTGTGCGGCTGCGAATGCGGCTGATGAAATCATCAGCGCCGCCGCTGCCAGGATTAAAATGCGTTTACTCATAGATTGGGCTTGCTCCTTCTTTATTCTTAATTGCGATTAGGGGGAATTACAGGCTAGTTCCAGCAATAGAAGGGCCAAGCATACCGCCAGTAAGGCTGCGGGGTATTCTCCCGGCTCCAAGCGCTTTTTGCTTGATTTGCAAGGAAAAAAGATGAAATCGCCACGCACAACCATACACAGGTGTATGGCTTTTCGCGTGTTTCTGATGGAGTCAGTCTGGAGCGGTCAGTAGTTCTTCAACTCGGCAATCGCCTTCGCCACATCCGCCACCTGCGGCAGGATCGCGTCCTCAAGTTGCGGAGCGTAGGCGACGAAAGTGTCCAACGCGGCAACGCGGCGCACCGGCGCGTCGAGGTGTTCGAAGAGTTCATCCGAAATACGCGCGGCGATCTCGGCGCCATAGCCGAAC
>JANLZV010000205.1:0-1835 GCA_031366425.1 Pyrinomonadaceae bacterium
AGCTTCCAGCAGCCGCGGCAAGACTGCAGCTCCACGCGGCAGAATGAATCCTTCCGCATCGATACCAGCTTGTTCGAGTGCATCGGTTAACGAAGTTGCTGGAAGCATCCGCATCTGACGTACTTCTTCGGCCGGCAGTTCGGAGATTAAAAAAACGCGAAAACGTTCCGTCTTCGTCAGCAACGACCACGCCGTCTGTCCGTTCACTTCGTATCCTTCGCGCAATCGGTTCGCCAGCGTGCTCGAATTACTCTCATCAAACCACTTCAGGAAATCTGGCCGGCCCAAACCGTCGCGGCATTCCGCCAGCAGAATGATCGTGCCGCCCTCCGCGCAGGCTTCGGTCGCCATTTCCAACGCCTTGTGCGCCTGAATGAGATTGATGTCGTACGGCGACCCACCGCAGCTAACGATCACCAGTTGGCGGCTAGCAACGATCGTCGCCGAATGATTCGCAAGATACTCTTCACATCCCTGCCGATGTGCCCTTCGCCAGTCTCCCGCATAAATTCCGACTGCGCGTCCACGATCGTCTACCACAATATTGATGCTGAACCGTGGCGCGATCATCGCCGTCACTTCATCACAGTCTTCGTGCACCGCATTGCCGTCCAACAAACCCGTGCCGACACCGGCTCGGCGCCCGCCAGTTTCAAAGTCGAGCGCGAGCAGGTGCGTCGCTTCGATGGTTCCTGCGGAGGCAAGTCCAGGACAGATTGATTTTCGCCCCCCGGTGAAGCCGGCGAAGTAGTGAAAACCAATGGCGCCGGTCAACACCACGTGGTCAAAATCCTTGAGGGCTCGGTTCACTTCCGCCGGTGTGCCTCGTGCCGTAATGCCCAGCGAAATCATTTTTGACGAATCAAACGCAGAGTGGTCGATAGTCTTGACGCGTTGCGCGATGAAAGGCGTCAGTAACTCGATCTTTTCCGCCGGCGTCACCGCGCGATGAATGCCAGTCGCAAAAATGATCGAGAGGTCTGCCGGTGATACGCCGTTCTGGATCAAACGATGAACCAGCAGGTTGACGATCTGCGCACTGGCGGTCGCGCGCGTGGCATCGGAAACGACGATCAGCACCGAATCGCCGGGGGCAAAAAGCTCGTCGAGAGATTGGGATTCGATCGGAGACGAAAAGGCTTCCCCGAGTTCTACATCGGTCAGTGGTTTTTCACTGCCCGCGCGGGGCGCGAGGATCTGAAAGCGCGACTCGTCAAACTTAAAAAGACGCGAGCCGCTGCCGTAGCCTAAATCGATTTCCGTCATTGCCGGCTTTGAAAAGGTTGGGACTCAAGCGCCGAAATCCAGCAGCGCCCGTTCAATGATGTGAAACGAGGCAAAGTCGGTGTTCCCGGCAGTGCGCGCCTCAGCCAGCCACTTATGAAGCCCGCGCGCTTCATCGAGTGATGAAATTCGACACGCGCCAGTCAGCGCGAGCGTTACCAAAGAATCAGGGGCACCGTGCGTGACGAGTGCTGCTTGCAGCGCAGCTTGTTCGCGCAGGTCGAGTGTTAGCAGCAGCTTAATTTCCATGACGACGATTCGGTGTCAGAGTCGCTTTCCTCAGAAAGGGTTTCGATCACATCTTATCTAAAGCCTGGGTAAGATCTGCCACGACGTCAGTGGCGGCCTCAATCCCAATCGCAAGCCGCACACTAGCAGCTGACACTCCCGCGGCTGCGAGTTGTTCGGCAGAAAAACCAGCGTGTGAAGAATAGAGCGGATAACTCGCGAGCGTCTCTACGCCGCCCAGCGAGGGCGCGGTGCGCAACAACTTCAGCGAATTGAAAAGGCGTTCCACTTGAGGTTCGCCGCCCGCCACATCCAGCGCCACG
>JANLZV010000206.1:0-2427 GCA_031366425.1 Pyrinomonadaceae bacterium
TGGGTAAGGTTGGAGCCGGTGTATGAGAGTGAGGTGGTATTGCCGTTGCGCTCAACCAGCGCAGTCAACCGTCCCGTCGCGCTGAAGCGCATGAGGTCTCCGCTCCTGGTCCGATACTCGAGCGTACCATCCGTCAACTTCCTCACGACGTCCCCTAGTTGGCCGACTGTGGCCGTCGTATTGAAAACAAGCGCTCCATCCGGGTCAGTACGAGCGTAGCTAAACAAACGACCCGTTTGTTCTTCCGGGCTGATAGCGCGCCCAGCGCCTCCGACGGTCCAGTCGCCGGTTAACTGGAAATCGTAATTATCCTTCCAGCCACGTCCAAAACGTCCGAGAATCGCCTGCGCTGAATTATCGCTCGAGTAAAAGCGAGAAAGCTCGATGCCTCCGCGCGCGCCCCCAAACGAAACATCGGTGACAGTCTCAAACTTGATACCGGTTGAATGGTCAACAGGTTTGCCGCCGCGTGTGCAGGGACAGTCATCGCAGCCACCGCCACCGCCGCCGCCATTGCCGCCTGATCCCGCATTGGGCATGTGCCAGGAGAAGTCGCGCAGGCCGTATTGCCGGCCGGTGCTCGGATCGATCTCGGGCGCGATGGTCCGGCCGTCGGCGCTGACGCGACCATAGCCATAAATGTACCACTGCACCGTATCGTGATTGAAAGCGTAGAGCTCCACTCTCGTTCCGGGATTCACGCCTAACAGATTCGGATAAATGACGGGCATTGGAATATCGGAAATCGCGCCGCCGGGTTGGCTCGTGAAGACGAGTCCAGTTTTAATGTTTGCAGGCAACGGTGCCGGCGTGCGGTCGATCGCCAGGGGCGTGATCGAAACACGCGTTACTGGCGAGCCATCACGGTTACGCAGATTCGCACCGGCGGGAATAGTCATCGACAACCCCGGCACTCGAGGATTACTGGCGACGGTGTTTTGTCCCGGCACGACTTCAACTTCATACTGCGTATCGATTGGTGGCAGATAGAAAGTGTAAGGATTAACGTTGGCCTGACCAGCGACGATGTTTGCCGGTTCGATGATTACGGGGTACGTCCGATTCGGTGAACTCGCGGTGCGGCCGTCGATCATTAATGGACGATTCGTGCCCGCAGTTACTCCGGAAAGCAGGAACGAACCAGCCGCATCAGTCATCGCAGTGTGTCCATCCAGTGACGCGGTCGCTCCAATTATCGGATCCTTCTCGGTAGAAAGTACTCGTCCCGATAACGTCGTTTGACCTCCTGTCATCACATTCAGCGTTGCGCCGGCAGTGTGCTCAAGATCGTGGCCACCAACGCTGGCAACGCCGTGAATCGTTAGGGGATAACTGCCGGGCGCAATGGTGCCGCTTAGCTTGAGCGTCAGCGTCGAGCGGGCGCCGGCGGTAATCTGAGCCGGATCAAATGTCGCCGTGATGCCCGCGGGCAGTCCCGTCGCAGTCAGATTGGCCAGTTGGCTGAAGGTGCTTTGTGTGCTGGTAACGTAAACGACGTAAGTGCCCGAGCCGCCCTGCACCGCCGTGGTGGTTGAGGGCGCCACTGTCAACTGAAAATCCTGCTCGGTATCGACCGTAAAAGCAGTTGCTGTCGCAGCGGTTCCGCCCACGTGCGTAAGTTGGATCAGACCCGTTACCGCGCCGTTGGGCACAGTCGTGCGCACCTCGGTCGCGCTGGCACTGTTGACCAGGGCCGGTAATCTGCCACTGCTGCCTGCGAACGTCACGGTTGGATCGTTCGCGTTCACCTTAAGGTTGGTGCCGGTCAGTGTTACCTGCGTGCCGGCTGGACCACGCTTCGGATTGAAATCAGTGATGACGGGAGCCGCAAACTGATTCACGACAAAGTCACTGGGACTGGTGGCCGTGCCGCCTTCAGTCTGCACCGTAACCGGACCAGTCGCAGCATCCGCGGGAACCACAACGGTGAGCGCGGTGCGCGTTGCTTGCGTCACCGAGCCAAATGTTTGACCGCCACCGGCCTGCTGTGAACGCGTGAAGCGAACGACGTTGCGCTCGGGCCCGCGGCCATCGAAGCGTGCGCCGTCAATCGTGACCGTATCGCCCCGCCGCGCGCTCGCGGGATTTATGGCGCGGATGATTGGCGGCAGTAGAATGCGACGCAGAACTTGATTGCCCGTGTCAGCGACGATGATGGCGCTCGAGTTGGAAACCGCCAGGCCACGCGGTGTAAAGAAGCGCGCCACATTGCCCGCGCCATCCGTGAGGCCACGAACGCCGGTGCCCGCCAGGGTAGTAACTGCCTGGTTCGATCCATTGATAACCAGATCCGGATCAACCAGGCGAACCAGAGAATTCACACCGTCGGCAACGACGATCTTGCCAGCCCCATCCATCGCGATGCCGGAAGGCTCAGCGAAGCGAGACTGAGTGGCCGAGCCGTCCTTGAAGCCACGTTCCGCTCCG
>JANLZV010000104.1:0-3774 GCA_031366425.1 Pyrinomonadaceae bacterium
TGGAGAGTGCGCTGCACCCGCAGACGCTACTCTGCTACGAAATGAACGGCCAGCCCTTGTCGTTGGAGCACGGGGCGCCGCTGCGTCTCGTGATTCCTCTCAAGTACGGAATCAAGAACATCAAACGCATCGGTAGGATAACCTACAGTGACACTCGTCCCGCCGACTACTGGGCCGAACGTGGCTACGATTGGTACTCGGGACATTGATCCTGCCTGTTACCTTGGGAATAGATCGACTCACATTGGGTATTGAGATAGGTGGGTGAATGAACTAAGTGCGTGATGAATCGGAATCCCTGCGGCGAGGGCTTCGCCGTTTATAGTTAATTATCCAAGGAGAATCAGAAATGCTGAAGAGAAATTTGAGAGCCGCGATCGTTATAGCCACCTTGCTGGCTTGTACGGCAATCGTCCCTGTATTTGCCAACGGTCCGTCGCCGCATATAAGTGTTGCAGCTCAGGACAAAATGCAGGATGACAAAATGGGTCAGGACAAGATGACGGGCGACAAGATGGCCGGAAGCAAAATGTCGAGCAAGAGACGGAGACATCGAAGACACAAGAGGCATATGGCCAGGGCGAAAATGGACAAGATGCACGGCAACAAGAAAATGTAGACAATGAGTTACTCGGCATTAACTGGTGCGGAGATCTTATCCAACCGGTAATGCCGAGCTAACCACTTTCGGTCGTTTTGCGTCATCAATCAGTTGCGGAGTCAACAAATGAAATTGTGGATTGGTCTATTTTTGATGGTATCGGGCTTAGTTTTCTTTACAACGACGAAGAGTCAGCGACGCCAGACAACTGGCCTGTCAGCGAAGGAGGAAGCACTGGTTACCACCGTGAGTCGCAACTCTGTCCCAGCGCCGGTCATCGTTGAATTGTTTACCTCTGAAGGTTGTTCAAGTTGTCCGCCTGCGGACGAAGTCCTTGCCAAACTCTATAAGACCCAGCCTGTTCCGGGCGTAGAAATTATTGCGCTCAGTGAGCATGTTGACTATTGGAATCAGCTGGGCTGGATCGATCCCTTTTCATCTCCCGAGTTCAGCAAGCGTCAAAGTGAATACGCGGATGCTTTCGGAAGAGACGGCGTATACACCCCGCAGATGATTGTGGATGGCCACGATGAATTTGCCGGCGGCAACATGAGCAAGGCCCGCGAGGCGATTGCCCGAGCGGCTCAGTCTCCAAAGGCAAACATAGAGCTTGTCGCTTCACCCGGTTCGAACAAGAACGAAGTCAATCTTTCCATTCACGTGCGCGAAGTTCCTCGTCAGTCATCTGCCGATGCGGTTGACGTCTTGCTGGCGGTCACCGAAAACAACCTAAACTCGGAAGTGCCGCGGGGTGAAAATGCCGGCCGCTCTCTGAGACACAGTGCCGTCACTCGGCGGCTCGTGGTTCTCGGGCAGATCAAGGCCGGCACAAACAGTTTTGATGCAGAGCCCATGGTGAATCTTGCTAACGGCTGGAGTAAGGACAACCTCCAAGCGGTTGTTCTTGTGCAGGAACACGCCAGCCGACGTGTTCTCGGGGCGGCATTAGTCAACCTTTCTGAAAAATGACAGCCGGAGTTTTTTCGATTACCGAAGAAGGGATCTGGGAACGGAGGAGCGCGCTTGGTTGGTCCGCATGCATCTCGCAGGTCTGGTCAAGCCGGGCTCTTGTTCTCTTCCAATGTGAACGATCCCACTTGCTCGTATCTGCGCGATTGAAAGCCCTGGCTAGCTGGAAACGATTTGAGCGACGCTCGGCAAAAGGGCTAGTTGGAATCCAACAGCAGTGGCGCCAGTTGCCGTGCGCCGATGTCCGCGGTTACCCCAAAAGCCGACACGTGTGAAGACTGTCGTATAATCTCCACCTTACTGTTTGCGCGGAGGTAGCCAGTTGTCACTCCAATATCTGAAGACCGCAGTCGCAGAGAACGATACCGACAAGTTGATTCGGTATGTTCGGCTTCACCTTGGTGATGGAAACGAGCAGGCGGGTCGAACGGAGATCGATAAAGCGTGGATCGAAGCGCTGAAGCTGATGCTCCAGGTGCCAGTTACTGATCGAGAATTCATCTTCGCCTGTCTCAATAATCAGACCCCTGCAACCTTGGCCCATCTCTATTTCTACTTGCACTTCTATTTCGTTAAACGTTCGGGAGCGTGGATCCATGACGGAACTCTCTGACGAGACAAAGCAATTGCGACCTGGTCTTTGGGAGACAATCAACGAGCGGTATCCCGGCTCGATGATCACCAAGGAAGATTTCGTCCCGCTTGCCCGTCTCAGCAAACCCTTATCTCAGACGCGACTAACGTTTGTCAGTTCCGCCGGCATTCAACCCAAAGGAACCCTGCCTTTCGACGTAGTTCATCCGGTGGGAGACTTCAGCTTCCGCCGCGTTCCTTCCACTTTAAAGGTGTCGGATTTGGAAATTCATCAAATCAAGTATCCGACAACTGGCGCTCTCAAGGACCTGAACGTAATCTTTCCCATCGAACGTTTGCAGGAGCTGACGGCCCAGGGAGCAATCGGTGAACTTACTCCAAACTTCTTTTCCTTCATCGGGTATCAAATGGATCCCGAGCGCTTTGAACGCACATTAGGGGAAGACATAGCCGAAGCGGTGGTGGAGGATGGCGCCGAGGCAGCGCTGCTCTGTCCCGCTTGACCCATATGACATCAGTCCGTCGCGCTGGTTCAGCGCGCTATCGAAAAGAAAGGCATCCCAACTGTTTCGCTGACGGTCGCTTTGGACGTTACTGAACACTGCAAGCCACCACGGGCAGTGTTCCTTCCTTTTATGATGGGGCATCACTTCGGTGTACCTTTTCACCGCGAACTGCAACAGCGAATCATCGTTGCCGCTTTAGAACACCTGGTGAGAGCGGAGCAGAGCGGCGAAGTTCATACCTTCCCGATGACCTGGGCGAAGGCGCGGCAAGAAGGAAAATCCATTGAAAACAGAATTACAAAATCCTGAACAGATGTGATGACTGTATAAGATGCTGAAAGTTGCGATAGTTCAAGCCGCGCCTGTCTTCTTGAACCTTGAAGCGAGCCTCCTGCGCGCCATCGAGTATATGGGCGAAGCCGCTAAGGCAGGCGCGCAACTCGTTGTGTTCGGCGAAACCTGGCTGCCAGGCTATCCGGCATGGCTTGACTATTGTCCCGGCGCCGCGCTGTGGAATCACGAGCCGACCAAAGAAGTCTTCGCGGAACTGCGCCGAAACAGCTTGTCCATTCCAAGTCGCGAATCACAGATGCTAGCCAAGGCTGCCGGCGATCACAAAGTGGTTTTGGTAATCGGAGCAAACGAACGCGTAGATGAAGGACCGGGCAACGGGACGCTCTACAATGCTCTGCTCACTTTCGGTTCGGATGGCGTCCTGCTCAATCACCATCGCAAACTCATTCCAACGTACACCGAACGAATTGTCTGGGGACAGGGTGACGGAGCCGGCCTCAAGGCGGTTGATACATCAGCAGGCCGAATCGGCGGACTGATTTGCTGGGAACATTGGATGCCACTTGCGCGACAAGTGCTTCACGATTCGGGCGAACACATACACATCGCGGTGTGGCCCACGGTCCACGAGATGCACCAGATCGCTAGTCGGCACTATGCGTTTGAAGGCAGATGTTTCGTGCTGGCGGCAGGTCTCTTGATGAAGGTTCGTGACTTACCGGACCAATTACCTGTCGCATCGGAATTATCGGATAAGCCCGATCAGTTACTTCTAAGAGGAGGCAGCACGATCATCGGGCCTGACGGGCG
>JANLZV010000281.1:0-5013 GCA_031366425.1 Pyrinomonadaceae bacterium
AGCCGATTTTCTTACCGGCCTTCCCGTTATCGTCGAGCGCGATCAAATAGACTTTGACCTGTTGGCTCACGTCGACCCGATCGCGTTTGAGAAGTCCCAGCAGGGACTCGCCGTCGTCGTAAGCGATGTCGGCAATTTTCCAGGTCAGGCCCGCAGGCACCAGCCGAAAATCGAGCTGTTGTGGTTTGCCGAAATTCCGAAATGTGACCAACACCTGGGCCGCTTGCGCTCCAACTGTTCCCTCGCGAATCGCAAAGTTTTTGATCTGCATGTCTTGGGCGTCAAAAAGCGGATCGCCGTGGAGCGCCCCCACTTCATCGCCTGACGAGCGGGCATCTTCCCAAATCAAATCCGCCAATTCTTTTGAAAAGTAGCGATCAACTAACGCCCGGTTCCGAGTTTGAAAAAACGGACTGCGCCGCTTGTGTTGACTGTAGAGATTCACGACTACGTTACGCGGAGAAATCCGCCGCGCCATTGACATCTGCGCCTCGGCCGCAGTCCTTAGTCCCACGAGCATGATGGCAATGAGCAAAGCTAGTTTTATATTTTTCATGGCGTCTTAGTAATACTCTGCAACGTGAAGGCGCAGAGTTTTTAGGCTCTACGCCTTAACTGAAAAACGCTGGGGGCTATACCGCAATACTCGCGATGTGTTTCACAATCAGGAAACGCCCTTGGCGGCCGTGTCGGTCGCAGACTTATTGGGCTGCGGTGTGATGCGGAGATATGGTTTCGGCGCTCGCCAGCCTGCCGGAAACTTTACTTTCGCATCTTCGTCGGACATCGAAGGGACGATGATCACATCGTCGCCATCTTTCCAATTTACTGGAGTCGCCACACTGTACTTCGCGGTGAGTTGCAAGGAATCGATCACGCGCAAAATTTCATCGAAGTTGCGGCCGGTGCTCGCCGGGTAGGTCAAGCTCAGCTTCACTTTTTTGTCTGGCCCAATGACGAATACGGAACGGACGGTGAAGATGTCGCTGATCTCGGGGTGGATCATGTCATAGAGTTCGGCCACCTTGTGATCCGGATCCGCAATGACTGGAAAATTGAGCGCGGTGCCCTGAGTTTCTCGAATGTCCTCAGCCCACTTGCTATGCGATTCGGTCTGATCGACGCTCAATCCGATGACCTTCACTCCGCGCCGATCGAATTCAGGTTTTAGTCTGGCACACTCGCCGAGTTCTGTAGTACACACGGGGGTGAAATCTTTTGGATGAGAAAACAGTACCGCCCAGCTATCCCCGATCCATTCGTGAAAGCTAATCGGGCCGTCGGTTGAATCCGCCTTGAAATCGGGTGCCAGGTCGCCTAAACGTAAAGCCATTTCAATCTCCTTCGTTTATTGGTGCTATTCCCTCCCAGTTGCGAGCGGAGGGTTTTTGATTGTTTTGCCTTATGAAGTCTGCAAGGCTTTTACCTTCAAAGCCCGGGGCAAGTCAAATGTTTGAGATTGTCTGGTTAACGCAAATCATCATCGCCATCGTTAGGTTTGATCATGACAGGCTGAGGACTTTTGGCCGCGGGAAGAATTCTCTGTGCACCTCGCCCGCACCTGAGTTAGTATGCCGCGAGCGGGCTGGGCATAACTTCCAGATCGACTCCCGATGGTCGCGCTCGCCACCAGTTAACGCCGGAGCTCAAAGCTTCGGTCCATCAATCAAAGTCAGGCACGTCTACAACTTAAAGCTATGTTGAAACGCATCTTCCCCCAGTTGCTGCTGATAGCTATTAGTCTCGTTTCCACCCATCAAACTTTTTCGCAAGAAACGCTTCCCGAACTCGTCAGAAGGGTGAAGCCCACGGTGGTGGCGATTGCCACTTACGACGCCCAGGGTGAAGCGCTCATGACCGGCAGCGGGTTCTTTCTGCGTCCCGGACAAGTAGTGACCAATCTGCATGTCATCCGCGGCGCGCAACGTTGCGACGTCAAGACGCTTGATGGCAAAGGAAAGGTTTTTCCCGTGGCGGGAACTTTAGCAATTGACGAAGAGGGCGATCTCGCATTGCTCAGCGTAAACATGCCGCCTGAACGCGTTCGCAACAGCGAAGTGTCCGCGGTTTTGCCGGACGAGGGTGAAACGATTTTCGTGATCGGCAATCCACTTAAACTGGAAGGCTCGGTGAGTGACGGGATCGTATCGGCGGTGAGGGAAGTTCCTAACGTCGGCAAGATCATTCAGATCACGGCACCGATTTCTCACGGCAATAGCGGCAGCCCGGTATTCAATCTTAAAGGTGAAGTTGTTGGGGTAGTAACGGTCAAGGTTACTAACGGACAGAATATCAATCTGGCGATTGCGTCCGCGCGTCTGGAAAAATTGCGCCCGGGACAGTTGAAATCCCTGGCGGCAATTGCCAGCACCGCGAAGGGCGGTGACCTTGCGGAGTCGTCCTATCGCACCGGACTCGATTCTTTATGGTTGGGTAACTACGATAACGCGCTTGGCTATTTTGAGACCGCCGCGAACAAAAATCCCGGACGCGCCGATGCCTGGGTACAAGTGGGCTACTGCAAAGTGAAGCAGGGAAAAAATGAAGAGGGCATTAGGGCTTACCAGCACGCACTCGAACTCAAGCCTCGCTCCGAAGAGATTCATAACAAGCTTGGTGACGCCTACTACTACGCGGGCCGGATGATGGAAGCGATTGCCTCGTATAACCAGGCGGCCAGCCTGGGCCCAAACAATCCTGACGTTCACTACAATTTGGCGATCGTTTATTTTGAAGTTGGTAATGGACGTCTCGCGCAAACCGAAGCCACAATTCTGCGCCGGCTCGATGCAAAACTCTACGAGAAGCTGTTGAGTGAAATTCGTCTGGACGAGTAAAAGGCCGACCGGCCACTGGGGCATTTTTCCCACTTTAAATCCACTCTCAAACCGACTCCTCATTTCCGCCTTGACAATGTTCGCTAATTTTCGCTAATCTTCGGCGGCTCACTTAAGTTTTAATTTGAGTCCGGGAAAATGCAATGTTTGCGAGCGTTTATTGCCGAAATGTTTCCGCCGAACCGTCTGCCAATCCGCCAGGGCCGTCCGGGTTTTGTTCATTGCCGGAGTTTGTCTATGCCTTTTCGCCCTTAGTTGAAGAGGTAGACCCTGAGACGGTGGTGATCGATGTGGAGGGGTGCACTTTAAGATTTGGATCACATTATGAACTCGCCAAACAGATAGCCCGCCAAGCGCAGTCGAAAGAGCAGAGCGGTTTAGGTCGCCAGGTAAATGTCGCCCTGGCGGCCAATCCCGACGCGGCGATTCACGCGGCGAAGTTTTATCCAGGCATTACTTTCACAGCCGCGGGAGAAGAACTCACCTGTCTTGGTAGTCTGCCTCTAACAGCCCTCCAGTATTCCCTCGTCGGCCTCGAGGAAAAGCAGGCGACAGAGATTTTGGAAACTCTCACTCTCTGGGGGGTGGGCACTTTTCAAGAGTTTGCCGCATTGCCGGTGAAGGGGGTTTCCGAACGCCTGGGCCAGGCGGGAGTAAGGTTGCAGCAACTGGCGAGGGGAAAAACGGATCGTCATTTAAACCTCAAGCAGTCGCCCCCCATTTTTGAAAATTCGATCGAGCTTGATTACGCAATCTCCGAGGCCGAGCCGCTTTCATTCATCCTCGCACGACTGCTCAATCAAATCTGCGCGGCGCTCAATGCGCATGCTCTGGCTACTAACGCTTTAAAGGTGAAGTTGAAACTGGAAACCGGCGCGACGCATGAGCTCACTCTCACCCTGCCTTATCCCATGCGCGATCACAAAGTGTTTCTCAAACTTTTAGCAATGGAAACGGAAAAGCATCCTCCTCAGTCGGCAGTGGTGGCGGTTTGGATAAATTGTGAGCCGGTGAAACCGCGCTTGTTGCAGACGGGATTATTTATTCCCTTAGCGCCGGAGCCCGAGAAACTGGAACTGCTGTTGGCCCGACTGGCGCGCCTCGTGGGCACTGAAAATATCGGTTCACCTGAATTGCTTGATACGCACCGCCCTGATGCTTTTCGGCTGAATCGGTTTGAGTTGAAAGATCGGCGAAGAGTTTCCAAAAAGAAAACGGCAGACAGGATGTCTGCGCTCCCAGCGCAATCGCGGCTGGGGTTTCGAGTTTTCCGGCCTGCCTTGCGGGCCATCGTGCAGGCTTACGAAGGATGCCCGCGTGAGATTAGCGCCTGGGACCAAAACAGAAGTGTGTATGGAAAAGTTGTGAGCGCAGCCGGACCGTGGCGCACTTCGGGCGATTGGTGGCGTTCGGACTTATGGGCGCGCGATGAATGGGACATCGGAGTGGAGTCTCAAGCCGGCAACCGGCCGGCCCAATTTCTGTATCGGGTTTTTCGCGAGCTACGAAATGGCGCGTGGTTTGTCGAAGGTGTTTATGACTAAGGAGGTTGTCCATAGTTTACGCAGATTACGCAGATGTATATGAGGTAGTTTAGAAACCAGCGTTAGCCAACATCTTAAGTTTCCTCAAAACGCTCCTCGGTCTCACTGCTTTTGAATTTGTGTAATCTGCGTAATCTGCGGATAAACGAATGGACTACATCGAACTGCATGCGCGCTCGGCGTTTAGTTTTTTGGAAGGCGCTTCAGTGCCGGAGGAGTTGATTGCTGCTGCCCAGCAGTTTGACATGCCGGCAATGGCCTTGCTGGATCGCGACGGAGTGTATGGGAGTCCGCGCTTCCATATGGCGGGAAAGAAAAATGGGATCAAAGCGCATATCGGGGCGGAAATAACCGTAGTCCAAAGTCCAATAACAGTCCAAAGTCCAGTAACAGTCCAAAGTCCAGTAACAGTCCAAGGTCCAACGTCCAAGGTCCAAAGTCAAAGACAAGGTGAGCAAGCAGACGTTGGACCCGGGACGTTGGACCTTGGACGTGGGACTTTGGACTTTGGACAAAAACGCTCAAGTAATCAGCCAGAGACGTTTTCGATCCCGCTTCTCGTTCGTAACCGTACCGGTTATCAAAATCTTTGTCGCTTGATCACGCTGATGAAGTTGCGCGTCCCGAAACAC
>JANLZV010000311.1:0-2105 GCA_031366425.1 Pyrinomonadaceae bacterium
TGTTTCTCTTCAGTGCGAATGTTTCCGATGGACAACCGAAGCGTGATCTTTTCGTTGAGTTTAGTGTTGGAAAGCAACGCCTTTCCGGTCGAATTCACACAGTGCATGATTGCTTCATTTAGCTCGTCGAGGCGCGCGTCCGTGTCAGCTGCGTCAGGATCTTGATCAGCTCGCGCGCGAAAGCAAACCAGCGCGAGCGGCACCGGCGCCATTAGTTCCCAGTCGGGAGACGATTCAATCCACTCCGCAAAAAGTTTCGCCAGGCGGCAGTGTTCGCGGATGCGTCGCGCCAAGCCGTCGTGGCCGAAGTAACGAATGATCATCCATAACTTCAGCGCCCGGAAACGCCGCCCGAGTTGGATGCCGTAATCCGAACCGCTCCTGACTTTTTCCTGTTCCGGCGTCCGGAGGTACTCCGGCACCAGGGCGAAGGCCTGCCGCAACAAATTCATATGACGGCAGTAGAGCACTGATAGATCGAAAGGCGTGAAGAGCCATTTGTGCGGATTGACCACGACTGAATCTGCGCGCTCGCAGCCTTTTAGAATATGCCGCAGTTCCGGGACGATTGCCGCGGAGCCGGCGTAGGCCGCATCCACGTGTAACCACATCGCGTATTTCTCGCCGATGGGAATCATTTCGGCGACCGGATCGATGCTTGACGTAGAAGTGGTACCAACCGTCGCAACTATACAAAGGGGTATGTAGCCCTTTTCTTTGTCCTCTTCGATCGCCGCAACCAGCGCGCGCGTGTCCATGCGAAACTCGGCATCGGTGGGAATCTTTCGCAAACCGCGTTGGCCCAGGCCAAGAGTGATCACAGCCTTTTCGATTGAGGAGTGGGCCTGCTCGGAAGCATAGACTCGCAGTAACGGCATGTCATCGCGCCCGCTCATTCCCTGTTCACGAATACGCAAGGCCACACCTTCGCGCGCCGCGGCGATCGCGTGCATGCTCGAAACTGAGGCGGTGTCGTAAATCATTCCCGTGTAACCAGCGTCGAGTCCCATCATTTGCCGCAACCAGTCGAGGGTGACTTCTTCGAGTTCGGTGGAAGCCGGCGAGGTGCGCCAGAGCATCGCCTTATTGTCGAAGGCGGCGCTGAGCAGTTCACCGAAGATTCCGGGCGCGGAGGTTGAAGTGGCGAAGTAGGCGAAGAAGGAGGGATGACTCCAGTGGGTCAGCGCCGGTACGATTAGCCGATCGACGTCGCGGAGGATCTGCGCCATCGGTTCGCCTGATTGCGGCGGAGACGAGGGCAGCTGCGCCTTCAGATCGCCGGGCTCAATCTGTGAAAGTACGGGCAGATCTTCGATCCGCTCAAAGTAATCAGCGACCCAGTCGATCAGCTCATGGCCTAGGCGACGAAATTCCGCCCCGCTCATATCGCCCAGAGCCGGCGACGCCAATTCTTCTGGTGGCTCAGTCATAGGCCCGCGATTGTAACGCAAACTGTTAGTTTGCGTCGGCAGTGAGTTAGAGATTGCGTGAATATGCGTGTGAAGCTATTATTCAACCTCGATTTTCAGCCTACAGTAAAAATGACGTCTGATGAGTGCCGCTGAAGTGCTTTGACCTTCGCTTCGGCTTCGAACGTCGGCTACCAAAACCCTTTCGCTTGTGAGGACTTTATGAAACGCATCCTGCTTAGCTTAACGATTATTGCCAGCTTGCTACTCGCCATCGGCTGCCAGCCCACGGGGAGCGGCGGCGACAAAGTCAGAATCGGTGTCTTCATGTCGTTGACTGGTTCGACTGCCAACTTTGGCATCTCGTCAGTTAACGGAATCAAAATGGCCGCCGACGAGATCAACGCGAAGGGCGGGATCAACGGCAAGCAGATCGAATTACTGATCCAGGACGATCGCTCAGATGCTTCGGAAGCAGCGACGATCGTTACCAAGTTTGTGACGCAGGATCAGGTACATGCGATTCTCGGCGAAGTGGCCAGTTCCCGCTCAATCGCGGCGGCCCCGATTGCCCAAAGCGCGAAAATTCCAATGCTCACGCCTTCATCCACGAATCCGGAAGTCACTAAGAAGGGCGATTTCATTTTTCGCAGTTGCTTCATCGACCCGGTCCAGGGTGCTGCGATTGCCCAGTTT
>JANLZV010000351.1:0-1929 GCA_031366425.1 Pyrinomonadaceae bacterium
GCGAAGATTGGATGCCGCTCGGGTTGTCAGCCCTCGGTCGAATCGAAAACACAAACGCCGTTTTGGTCGGATACGGTTTGACGGTCAGCGAGTTGAAATACGACGACTATGCGTCTGCGAATGTGAAAGGGAAAATTGCAATTGCTTTTTCAGGCACGCCTGATCGGGACAATCCGCACGGGCAGTTTGCTCGTTATGACGAGGTTCGTTGGAAAGCGATCGCGGCCCGCAATGCCGGAGCGCTTGCCTTAATCGTCGTAGCTAGTCAGGAAAATTTTAGGGAGGATCGCCTCGCGCGTTTGCGTTACGACAACAGCGCCGGCGACGCTGGCCTGCCGGTGATCGGCATCTCGCGGCAAGCGGCCGCGCAAATGTTTTCCGCGACACCTCTAATGCTGACTGCAGCGGAGCAATGGGTTATCGCGAAACCACCCGAAGGGAATGAACCTCAAGTTGCTGCGTTGCCGCAACATGAGGTTCGCGTAACGCTCCAGACAGACTTGGTCCGTCGTGAAGTTTCGGCGGCGAATGTAGTGGGAATTCTTGACGGCGCTGATCCGGTTTTAAAAAACGAGGTCATTGTGATCGGCGCGCACTACGATCATCTGGGTCTCGGCGGCGACGGCAGCCTCGCGCCCCGGCAAGGCGAAATTCATCACGGCGCGGACGACAACGCCTCAGGAACCGCAGGGATGCTCGAACTCGCGCGCGCTTTTGCCGCTCAAGGTGCGCGACCGCACCGCACTATTGTGTTCATCGCTTTCAGCGGTGAAGAGGAAGGCCTATTGGGTTCAAACTATTACGTGAATCATCCCATCCTTCCGCTCGCCAGCACCGTCGCGATGATCAATATGGACATGATTGGCCGGATGAAGGGCAATAAACTGATCGTGGGCGGCGTGGGCACTGCACAGAATTGGCGTGAATTGATCAACGCCGCCAACCCGGCGCAGCAGGCATACGTGACGGCAGTAGGAGAGCCGGCTGGCAATCCGCAGTCGACCTCGGGGTCTGAACCGGCAAAGAGAGGAATTCCAATTGTAACTTCAGCCAATGGCCGCACGATCGTTTCACTCGAACCGGCGAAGCAGTTGGATCTGACGTTAAATGAGGACGGCTTTGGACCAAGCGATCATTCGTCGTTCTACGCGAAACAGATCCCGGTGCTGTTTTTCTGGACCGGAACCCACGACGACTATCACAAACCCTCCGACACCGCTGACAAGATCAACTACGCAGACGAAGTGCGCGTCCTGAATCTCGTCACGAGGCTAGTCCGCGACGTCGATACCGATCCGAAGCGTCCGGTTTATGCCGTGGCAAAGAGCGTCTCGATCGGACGTTCCTCTGGATTCAACGTCTCCCTCGGCACGATTCCAAACTATGCCGATTCTGCCGACGGACTGTTGCTAGACGGTGTGCGCGACGACTCGCCGGCGGCGAAGGCCGGAATCAAAGCGGGAGACAAAATCGTAAAGCTCGCGGGCCGCGACATTCGTAATGTCTACGACTACACGGCGGCGCTCGGCGAAATGAGGGCGGGTCAGGAATACGACGTTGAGGTGATGCGTGGCGGAGAACGATTGAAACTCAAAATCATTCCAGCTGCGCGCAAGTGAACCTCGCTGGGCCAGCGCCCTGGGACGGTCGCCTCTTGCTTGGGACCGCGGGCGCCCTCGCCCGCAGATGTGCGCTAACTTCCAATGTCGCGACCGATCGGGTTGTTTATGTAGATTGCGGGCGAGGGCGCCCGCGCTCCGCGTAGCGACTTGCGCCCGCGCTCCGAGTGGTGAGTTCAGGTTTGTATGACCTAGACCACTGAAGTCCACAAACGCGTTAGTCTTCCCGGTCCATTTCCCACTTCCCCCTCGTTTGGAATATATTGCTTCACATTCAATTTAACCAAATCGCGAAAGGTCCTGTGTCGAT
>JANLZV010000421.1:0-1781 GCA_031366425.1 Pyrinomonadaceae bacterium
GCGCTCGAATGGAACGGTGACTTACACCGGTAAGGACATCGCCTATCAACTATGGAAGCTGGGACAACTGGGTCTTGATTTTAACTACAAGCCTTTTCGCGCTTACCCGGATAACCACACCGCCTGGGTTACGACTACCGAAACGAATGCGGAAGTTTTGCCGGAAGTGCCGCGACCCAATTTCGGTGGCGGAGTGAAGGTCTACAACGTAATTGATTCGCGCCAGGCATATCCGCAGGAGATCGTCGCGCGCGGAGTGGCAGCAGTAGTTCCGGAGGTTGGCAGAGACGCGAGCGTTCATTTCGGTTATGAGATGGTCGCGCTTTCGCCGGCGGCTTGCGCCGAGTTGGGCATTGAGTTAAGCGCGGAGGATCGCGCGCGTCCATTCATTGAGATGAGCGGTCGCAAGGGTCTGGGCGTTAAAGCTGACGACTTGATCGATCGCCTCGAAGCGGACGCGTTGCGTGAAGTTTCAGCGCGCCATCCGGAGCTTTCAGCGGACGAGCAGGGTGCAACTGCTCATGACATCGCCGTGGGAGCGCTGCGCTATTTTCTTTTGAAGTTTACTCGTAATTCGGTCATCGCCTTCGACTTCAAAGAAGCGCTTTCCTTCGAAGGTGAGACTGGCCCTTATTGTCAGTATGCGGCGGTGCGGGCTAATTCGATCTTTCGCAAACTGGATGAGAACGCGAGCGCCAAAGCTGAAGAGCTGATCGCAGCGGCAACCGCCGGTTCCCAAGCTTCAGGATCGAACGTTGCGAAAGTTTCCGAGGTCTTGGCTGATGAGGCCGGCACCGAGATATGGTCGCTGGTCATGCTTGCCGAGCGGTTTGACGAGATCGTGGCTCAGTGTGCTGCCTCGGCTGAACCTGCCAATCTCGCTAAATACACTTTCACACTCGCGCGCGCTTTCAACCTTTTCTACCATCGTCACCGGATAATCGCCGAAGCAGATGAAACCAGGCGAGCAGTTTTGATCGCGGCCGCTAATATCGCGCGACGAAGGTTGACTGCGGCGCTGGCGACTTTGGGAATCGCAGTACCCGAGAGGATGTAGGACAGCCATTCCTGCCTGTCCCGATTCATCAAAGACGTGGTCAGACAGGAATGTCTGTCCTACCTACTGTACTTTTAATAAATGCCGAGGGTATAAGAGAGTGCCATGTTAATCGTAATGAAAGCAGATGCGACGGAGGGCCAGGTTGAGGCCGTGGTTCGCATCATTGAAGAGCTCGGGTACCGGGCCCACTCGATGCCGGGCGCTTCACGCACTGCGATCGGCATCACGGGGAATCCGGGCGCTGTCGACCCGTCGCATTTCGAGAACCTTCCGGGAGTGGCTGAGGCCGTTCGCGTCAGTAAACCGTATAAATTAGTCACGCTCGATTTGCGCAACGAGAAAACCATTGTCCAGGTGGGCGAGGCGACTATCGGTGGAGAGGATTTGGCAATCATCGCCGGTCCCTGCGCCATTGAAAGCCGGACGCAGGCATTTGCGGTTGCGGAAGCGGTTCGTCGCAGCGGCGCGAAGTTTTTCCGCGGTGGGGCATTTAAGCCAAGAACTTCCCCCTATGCTTTTCAGGGACTTGGTGAAGATGGCCTTAAGATTCTGGCAGAGATCCGCGATACGTACGGACTGAAGATCGTTACCGAAGCGTTGGATGAAGCAGGGGTTGATCTCGTCGAACGTTATGCTGATGTAATTCAAATAGGCGCGCGCAGCATGCAAAACTTTACACTCCTGCGCCGCGTCGGCAAATCGCGTTTGCCGGTGCTTTTGA
>JANLZV010000427.1:0-10723 GCA_031366425.1 Pyrinomonadaceae bacterium
AGCTTGTTGAATGAGCGGGCCACAGTCTCCGCCGGAGATGCGCGCGGCGGCAAACTGAGCGATTGGATCTTTGTCGGCTTGATCCTGCTGGTCCTGGCCGCCCTGGCGATCGGCTCCGCAGCCCTCGGAGTCTACCTGCTGGTAATGTTGGTGGAGAGGTTCGCGCAGGGTCTCGCTCCGTAAGCACGGCTGCCGCTAGTTTAAATCGCGACCGGCTGTGCTGCCTGGGCGGCCTGGGCGCTTTGGGCCATCACGCGATCGAGGGTGGCCTTTAATAAATCAAGTCCTCGTTCACCCGCCGCAAAGCTGCGCAGCTTTCCCTGGCCGTCAAACAAGTAATACGCAGGCACGTAACCCTGCTCGTTTTGAAACGCGTCCTTTAGCTTGTGTTCGTTATCGACCGCGCACGGCTCCGTGATTTTGATCGCGCCGATCATTTCACGCACGGCTTCTACGTCAGTGTCAGCTTCGTAACGGGGCATGTGGACCGCAATCACGCGCAACCCATTTTCTCGCAACTCGTCACGCCATTGCGCCACGCGCGGCATATTTTCCTTGCAAATTCCGCAACTCAGCGACCAAAAATGTACCAGGGTCGGGTGTCCGACAGCTTCAGCTTCCGCAGCCGACTGTGTTGCGCCAAACCATTCAGTCGCTCCATCGAGCGACGGCATCGGTGTTCCAATTCTCATTCCCATAGCTCACCTCGTGATAGGTTCGGAGTGAAGAGTGAAAGTCAGAAACTCGTTCAACCTACCACTCTTCACTCTTTACCCTTCACCCTTCACTGTTCTTATGCGTTCAGCGTTTTCTGGCCCGGCTTCCATTCGGCCTGGCAGAGTCCGCCCGTTTGTAAAGCCTGGATAACGCGCAGCGTTTCCTCGGATGAACGTCCGATGTTGAGATCGTGAACCACCTTGTAACGCAGGACGCCTTCCGGATCGATGATGAAAAGACCACGAAGCGCAATGCCTCGGTCTTCGATCAACACTCCGTAATCGCGCGAGACGTTCTTCGTAGCGTCAGCGGCCAACGGATAGACCAGGCCTTCAACGCCACCCTTGTCACGCGGCGTCTTGATCCACGCCCGATGCGAAAACACAGAGTCAGTTGAGACGCCAATGATATCCGCGCCGATTCCCTGAAACTCTTCGTAACGATCGCTGAACGCGGTCAACTCGGTGGGACAAACAAAGGTGAAATCCAACGGGTAAAATAGAAGTACGACCCATCGTCCTTTGTAATCTTCGAGCTTCACGTTTTCGTTTAGCTGCTCGATGTTCTTGGTTGAGGCCATATCGAAATCAGGCGCGGGTTGGCCCACCATCGCCTTTTCTACTGCGGTTGCTATTGCTGCTGTCATGAATCCTCCGATTTAGTTAATTGTTTTCAAACTTGCGTTTTTTCACTGCCGGTCGTTCCGATCCGGCCCTGCGGTTATTGTTCCCGGCTTCAGTTTCACGGCAATCAGGGCAAATCCCCCTGAGCGTCAGATGAACAGAGGCCGGTTGAAATTTCGACTTGCGCGCCGCCGCTCGCATGAGCTCTGCTGCCTGCGGCAATTCAAAATCGACGAGCTTGCCGCAACAATTGCAGATCGCATGATCGTGTCGGCCAGTCTCTCGATCGTAACGGCTGGCGCTATCGCCAAACTTGATTTCATGGACCAGACCCGCCTCCTTCAGAAATCTAAGCGAGTTGTAGACGGTGGCATAACTAATCCCCGGCAAGGCCAAACGCGCTTCCTGAAAGATTTCATTAGCGGTGGGATGATCTTCACGCCTGCGGATTACGGTCAGGATCGCCTCGCGCTGACGCGTGAGGTTCACTTCCGGTTCCCGCTCTTTGTTAACTGCCACCTTTGCCATAGATTTAGACTAATTCTAAATTGGCTGCCTGTCAAGCGGGGCGAAACGGCGCACTGCTAACGGTGGGAAACTAAAGAAAGGGGTGTTGTCTGACGTAGTCAACCAGCCGTTGCACGTAGCTTTGGAAGGGCGGGCAGACGATTCCGCGCGGTCCGAGCAGTCGCGTTGCCTCGACCGTTTCGTAGGTTTGTCTCAGGAAAAAATAGGGCACGGCCGCATGCGGCAGTCCGGTGAGTTTGGGAGCAAGCGGCAACATCAGTGAAAACTGAACGAGCGATGCAGGAAGCGTGAGGCGCGCTTTGCGGCCGCCAACGGTCTGCGCGATTACGTTGAAGAGTTCCTGGGTAGTCAACGGGTTTGGATCAGCGATTTGAATGGTCTTGTCGATGGCCAGCGGGTCAAGCGCGAGAGATGCCAGGGCGGCCACCACATAGTCGACCGGCACCAGATTCAAGGTCACGTCACTATTGCCAATGTTGAAAGTAGAAAGACCGCCCGGCCATTTCATCAAATAACGGATTAGGTAATAGATACCGTCATATTTGGCGGTCTCGCCCGTTTGCGAATCGCCGCAGACTACCGCCGGGCGATGAATAGTAACCGGCAACTTCGATCGCAACTGTTCAACTTCGAGCTCCGCCAGATATTTCGTCTCTTCGTAATAATTGCGAAAGCCCGCATCATGTCGCAGTTCAGGTTCCGAGATCAGGCCGGTTCGTTTTCCCGCCACGTAACAGGTGGAGATGTAATGATAGTGGCGCAGTCGCGTCAGCGAGAGCGCAAACTGGTTAAGGTTGCGGGTGCCTTCGAGGTTGACGCGCATCGCTGGTTTACGCGGCACGGCGAGATCGTAAATTGCGGCGAGGTGAAAGAGTACGGTGGTTTCCGCGCGAGCTTGTTTTAGATGCGCGGCAGACAATCCCAGATCGGCTTGCGTGATATCGCCCGGCAGGATCGTAAACTCCGAAACCGAACGGCCGGTCGACTTAACCAGCCTCGCCACTTCCGCTTCGGCCCGAGCGACGAACGCGGGCTCGACGAGCAACAGGAACCGCGCGCCCGCGGCGGCAAGTTGCTCGAGTAAGCGGCTGGCGATGAAGCCAGGAAAACCTGTTACGAAAATTGTTTCGTTAGCCAGCATTGAATAAGATGCGGTCTCGCGTCGGCGCCTGGTGCTTCGCTCTTTGCCCCCTGAGTTCGTCGCGCAGAGTTTGACGCCTAGTATAATTCAGTCATTTACACGCGGCATAACCGCGGTTCCCAGGTTCCAGTCAGTAAAACCAGAAAAGGACACAAGCCACATGAGCATTCATCGATCGACACGCCGCGGCGTAACGCTGATCCTACTTTTCGCGTTTGCCATCGCGCTCCCCGTCTCGGCGCAAGAGAAAACCGATTGCATGGTGCGCGTCACCCTCTTGCAGGTGAACGACGTCTATCAGTTTGCCCCAGTCGATCTCGGTATGCGTGGCGGACTCGCCCGCGTCTCAACCTTGATCCAGGAATCGCTTCGCGATTCGCCCAACTCACTCTTTCTGCTTTCCGGAGACACCATCTCGCCGTCGGTCGAATCAATTACCTATAAAGGCACCCAGATGATCGACGCCTGGAACCTGATCGGTCTGGACTATGCGACGTTCGGCAATCACGAGTTTGATTTTGGTCCTGACGTGTTGAGATCGCGAATCAAGGAATCGAAATTCAAATGGTTGACCGCAAATGTCATCGATAAAAAAACCGGCAAGCCGTTTGGCGATTCCCTGCCCTTTGTAATTCGGGAGTTTGACGGTGTGAAGGTCGGTATCTTTGGGTTAACTCTGGCGGAGACAGCAACGTCGTCGCGGCCGGGGCCGGATGTCGAATTTCTGAATCCCTGTGAGGCAGCTAAAGCGACAGTGGCGCAACTTCACTCGCAAGGGGTGAAGACCATTGTGGCGCTCACGCATCTCTCGATGAGCGAAGACAAGGAAGTGGCCCGCTGCGCTGACGTTGACGTAATCATCGGCGGTCATGAGCACTCGTTGCTGGAGTCGTCTGCCGGCGGAGCGCCGATTTTCAAAATGACTGCCGACGCCCGCGAGCTTGGTCAAATTGATCTGAACATTTCGAAGACCACGGGTGCGGTCGAGAGTATCGACTGGAGAGTCGTTCCAGTTACAGATCAGGTGCAGGACGATCCGCGATTCGCGTCAATCAATCTCAAGTACGCCGGAATTCTGAAGGAACTGGCGACGCTGGTGGGCCAAACGAGGGTCGCGCTGGACGCGAGGAGCGCGGTGGGCCGCACCCAGGAAACAAACGTCGGAAATCTTATTGCCGACTCTTTTCGCGCGGCCACCGGCGCTGACGTTGGTTTAATGAATGGTGGTTCCATCCGCGCTGACGAACTCATTCGCCCCGGCCCCTTAACCAATCGTAGTGTCTTGTCAATTTTGCCATTCAAAAACCGCGTAGTGAAAATCGAGTTGGATGGCGCCACCCTGCTGCAGGCGCTCGAACACGGCGTTGCGCGCAGCGCCGAAGATGCTGAGCCGGGACGTTTTCCTCAAGTTTCCGGTATCAGGTTCACGTTTGATGCCACGCGGCCCGCGGGTTCTCGAATTGTGGATTTGACGATCAACGGAAAAAGCCTTGACCTGAAAAAGAAGTACACGCTCGCTACCAACGATTACGTGGCGCTCGACGGAGGTGATGGCTACACGATGCTGAAAACTGGGCGCGTGCTGATCTCGCGAGACCAGGCGCAGTTTGACTCAGACGTTTTGCGAGCTGCGATTGCCTCGCAAAAAGCGATCGCGCCAACAGTCGATGGCCGCATCAAACGTTTAGACGGTGATCGCAAGAGCGGCAACTCAACCAAAGATTGCCCGACGAATTGATTGGTTAAAGGTAAAGCGCAGAGATGATGAATGAAGACGATCAGGCAGATGACGGCTCGCCGATTTTGAAGTATGAGGCGCGGCAGCTCTTTCAGGAGGCTTATCAAGCGCAACTTGCCAAAAACTATGAAACCGCGATTGAGCTCTACCAGCGTTCAATCGAAACCTATCCGACCGCCGAAGCGCATACTTTTCTTGGTTGGGTTTATAGTTTTCAAAGCCGTTACGATGAAGCGATCGCAGAATGTTTGAAGGCAATCAGCGTTGATGAAACACTCGGAAATCCCTATAACGACATCGGCAGTTATCTTTTAGCGAAGGGCGACGCTTACGCTAGCGTTCGCTGGTTTAAGCGCGCCCTGTTCGCACCGCGTTACGAGTCGTACGCGTTTCCGCATTTCAATCTTGGACGCATCTACGAAAAGCGTCACAAGTATTTGGAAGCAGCCAGGCACTACGGCAAGGCGCTCGAACAGCAACCGGGGTTCACTGACGCCGCCAATGCGCTCCACCGCATGCAAGCCCGGCTGAATTGATTTCGACCCTGGCCACTGCGATTTAGTCTACCGGCTTCCTGATCGCGAGCTTTTGGCGGTTCTCATCAACGGAAACATAAACGACTTCAGCCTCGGTCACGCGCACCCGCTCCCGGCTTTCGCCACCCACCCGTTCGACTTCGACAATCACGCGCACCGTAATCGAAGTGTTTCCGATTTTCACGGTCTCCGCGTAGAAGCTGACGAGGTCTCCTACAAACACCGGCTTGTGAAAAATCACTTCGCGCATAGCCACAGTTACGAAGCGAGCCATATGCGTGCGCCGGTGAGCCTCAATGGCGCCGGCCATGTCGATGTAACTAAGGATCACGCCGCCGAAAATTGTGCCCGCCGAATTCGTGTCGCGTGGCAGCAAAGTAATCCGTATTGCTGGGTCGTTATAAGAGTTCATGGTCGTTTCAAATGTTCGTCAACGTTTGTGGCGCAGCACCCAATTCGTGATCGCTTGTTTCAGTTCGTCCAAATGGCCTTCAAAAAAATGGCCCGAGTCTTTGATCAAATAAAGCTCAGCATCTGAGTTGTGCGTCTGGATCTTCGAGACCAAATCCTGGAGCCGCGCCAACGAGCCAAACTCATCATTGTCACCATGAACAAAAAGGATTGGCCGGCTACAGGATTCGAGAAAACTGAAATCATACTTGTCTACTGCCGTACCGATGCTGATCAGATTCTTCACGCACGGATCCGAAATTCCTACTTCCAATCCTACCCGCGAGCCAAACGAAAACCCACACAGCGTAATGGGTAAAGCGGGAAAGTTTTCCGTCAAAAACTGCAAACCGGCCCGTACGTCTTCCAGCTCGCCGCGGCCATCGTCGTGTTCGCCGGAGCTTTGGCCCACGCCGCGGAAATTGATTCGAAGGGTGACCAGTCCGGCATCGTTTAAGGCCCCCGCGGCGCGAAACGTCACCTTATTGTGCATGGTGCCGCCGCCGAGCGGATGCGGGTGTAGCACAAGGGCCGCTCCGGCTTTTGACGCCGTGCGCGGTTCTTTGAGAAGAGCTTCAAGGCGCCCGTGTTCTACCGGAATGAAGAGATTGCCTGCGGGATACATTGTTGGAGGAACGTAACACAGAAATCGAAGTCATGTCCTGACTGGGCTCGATGCCCTTTAAAGGCAAACTCACCGCAATCCGCCAAGGTTTGACTTGCAAACCGCGAACGATTAGTTTCGACCACCCAGCTGCCGCGACTCACGGAATTTACGCGACGGCTGGACTTACGGAAGCAGAAGGGTAGCGGTAATGGGCGACGACAATTTAATTCCTGACTCCACGGAGAAGGCCCCCATCGGCTTTCGAGATACTGTAGAGAATTCTCGCATAATTGCCGACACCGCTTCCGATGCGATCATCACCATTGATAAAGACAGCCGCATCCTTTTTGTTAACCGGGCTGCCGTGAAAATCTTTGGCTATTCGATCGAGGAGATGCTCGGCGCAGAGCTGACGATCCTGATGCCTGAATATCTTCGTCACCTTCACCGCGCGGGTCTGAAACAGTATGTCGAGACCGGCCGGCGGCATATTGCCTGGGACGTAGTTGAACTCCCCGGACTCCGCAAAGACGGTCGCGAGATTTCCCTCGAGCTTTCGTTCGGCGAATTCCAGGCCGACGGGAACCACTTCTTCACCGGCATCGCGCGAGACATTACCAGTCGCAAACGCGACGAGCGCCGCCTCGCTTTACAACACTCGGTAACCGCGATCCTGGCTGAGGCGCTTTCGCTCGAAGAAGCCACGCCGAAGCTACTCGAAACAATTTGTACTCACCTTGGTTGGCATGTAGCTGGATTTTGGATCGTAAATGAAGCATCGGCGGAACTTCATCCCGTCGCCAGCTGGCGCGATCTATCCGCGGGGGTCGGCGCTGAATTTGAGGACGTTAGCCGTAGTTTCCAGTTTGCCCGCGGAGACGGCTTTCCCGGAAACGTGTGGAAACAGAAAGAGCCGATTTGGATCACCGAGTTTGGGTTGGAGGAGATGCGTCGTTCACCGTTGGCGGCACGCGAGAATCTGCATTCTGCGTTCGGCTTTCCCGTCATGCTGCGGAAGGAAGTGCTCGGGGTCGTTGAACTCTTCAGTGCTGACACGAAGGAGCCCGATCCCGCCATCCTCGATACTTTGGGGGCGATTGGCAGCCAGGTCGGCCAGTTCATCGAACGCAGAAACAGCGAAGCGGAACGTTTGGTTGCCCTGGGCCGCGCGCAGGAGGCGCGTCGGGAAGCGGAAGCTCTGACCGGCCGACTTTCCGCCCTGCAGCGGGTCACAGATGCGGCGCTCGCCCAGCTTTCGGTAGAAGATGTGATTTCCGAATCGCTGAAGCGAACTCGCGAGGCGCTGGGGGTAGACACCGTCAGCATTCTGCTGTTGGAAACGGAAGGTCACGAACTGGTGGCATGGGCGGCGCAGGGATTGGAAGAAGAAGTCGAACTCGCCGTGCGCATTCCGGTCGGCAAAGGGTTCGCCGGGCGAATCATCGCAGAGGTGCGCCCCATCATTATTGCGGACGTAGACACGGCAGACGTATTCAATCCTCTGTTGCGACAGAAAGGCATCAAGTCGTTGTTGGGGGTGCCGCTGATGACCAGCGGCCGGCCCATCGGCGTACTTCACGTCGGGATGCTCAAGCACGCTGAATTCACGGAAGATGATGTAAGCCTTTTGCAACTCGCGGGCGATCGAATCGCTCTAGCCATCGAAAACGCCCGGCTCTACGAAGTGGAGAAACACGCCCGAACTGATGCCGAAGATGCCAATCGGGCGAAGGACGAATTTCTTACCATCCTGTCACACGAATTGCGTACGCCACTCACGCCGATCATTGGTTGGATCCACATGATGCAGAATGGCATCGTGCCGTCGCCTGAAATTCCAAACGCGCTCTCGGTAATTAACCGAAATGCTCACAGCCTGAAGCGTTTGATAAACGATCTGCTGGATATGTCGACAATCCTCAGCGGCAAGATGTTGATTGAAGAGTCGCTGGTCTCACTGGCTGCCGTGTTGGAAGAATCAGTGGAGACGATGGGATCGTACGTTCAAGATTCAAACATCAAGTTGAAGTTGAAAATCAGCGAGGATGCTGCGGCGATCACCCTCAATGGCGATAAGACACGCCTGACCCAATCCTTCTGCAACATCCTTCATAACGCGATCAAATTTTCGCCTGACGGCGGTGAAGTAAACATAACCTGTGAAGCAGACGAAGCCGGAGCTGTAGTTCGAATCAGTGATCAAGGCGAAGGGATGCCGGCGGATTTCCTGCCGCACGTTTTTGAACGCTTTCGCCAGGCTGACGGCTCCCGCACGCGCTCCTTCGGCGGATTAGGTCTTGGCCTCGCCCTGGTCCAAAGCTTCATCTCCGCCCATCACGGCACGGTGACGGCAAAAAGCGACGGAGCCGGCAAAGGCAGTGTCTTCGAAATCAGGTTGCCACGCGAAGTCGCCCCACGGGCGGTTGTGGCCGATGCGGAAGTTTCCGCAAAGACGGAAAAGCGGCAACCGAAAGCGCGGATTCTGATCGTGGAAGATCAACCTGACACGTTGGAAATGCTCGCCGCACATTTTCAAAAAAGGGGGTTCGAAACGCTATGCTGCGATTCGGCGATGGAAGCTTTGATCGTCGCTGAGCGGGAGCCGTTCGACGTTTTGATTTCCGACGTGGCCATGCCATCAATGGACGGCTTGCAACTCATTAGCGCGATCCGGAGGAAAAATGGACTTCACAAAGTGCCGGCGATAGCCCTGACCGGATACGCCACTCCTAAAGATGTGACTGCGGCCATGGCCGCGGGTTTTGATTTACACCTTTCAAAACCGATCGATCCTGAAGTACTCGCAGCGGCAATCGAACGCTTAATGAATAGTTCAGAGTAGCTTCCCGTAGCCGACTGCGGAATTGGAACGAAGGGTGCCAGCCAGACCGTCAGGGAGCACAAATCTCCCAAATGCGCGCCACGGTTTTACGCTGCCACAATAATTTAGAATACCTAGACACTGATTCGCGTTTCGGCTACATTACATTTCCCCCGCTCCTTTGGGAGCAAGTCTAAACTAGCAAGACGGAAGGTTTGGATGATCGCCTCAAGCAACGCGCTCGTTGATTTCGTAAATCCCTGTTATCTCGACAGCTTCGTAAGTCAGCTTTTGCCGGCCGAGAGAGTGCCTGCTAATGCTCTCGCGACGAGGGAACATGCGTCGATCACCGAGACGTCGCGCCGACGCTCCGTCCTGGTGGTAGATGATGTGCCCGACGTCACTGAGATGTTGGCTGTGCTGTTGACTCACGCGGGCTATGAAGTGTTTACCGCGTCGGCTCCGCGTGAAGCCATCTCTTTGGCGCTCGAACACCATTTCGACGTGATCGTTTCAGACATTGGGATGCCCGAAATGAATGGTTACGAACTGGCGGCCGCTTTACGGTCGAAACCAGGTTATGAGGCAGTTCCCATGGTTGCCGTCACCGGTTATTCGATGTTTGACGATCGCAGCCGTTCGTTGGAAGCTGGATTTAATGCCCACATTACCAAACCAATCGACCCGCGCGCTTTCCTTGATATTATCGAACAACTGTGAGATTTGACGGCCGGGATGTCTGCTACCCGGCTGCCGGTAGACACGATCAGCTCGCGAAACAGTTGACCGGTAAATGAAAAGCTCTCCTAACTTTCGACGCCTGCTTCAATCCGAGTCCGCATCCCGCGCCGTCCAACTCTGCGCCGGAGCGATCGCGATCGGACTGATCTTCTGGAAACTTCAATATTCAACTGACGCCATCTGTTGCGGCGACTTTGATGGTTACTATCACATCAAATGGAGCCGGATGCTGTGGGAATCTCTGCGTCACGGGGCGATGCCGCCGCGATTCACCTGGCTGCCGCTGACTACCCTCGAGCCGAAAAGCTACGTGGACCACCATCTGCTTTTCCACGTTTTTCAAATTCCATTTACCTGGTTTGGCGATCTGCGCGCGGGCGCGAAAATCTCCGCGACGATTTTCGGGAGTCTCGCAGTCTTCTCCTGTTACTGGCTGGTGCTCCGTCACCGAATCCGTTACCCGTCCATTTGGCTGCTGGCATTGTTGGCCTGCTCCGCGCCGTTCATTCTGTTTTTCGTCGGTCAGTTCGTGTCGCCGGCGCTGACGGAAAAGGAGCTGAAGGCCGTGCTGCCGATGTGCGCCTCGGCGTTTGTGCTCTTCATGATGGGTGCGGCCTTCGCGTTTTTCCTGCTCGTGCCCAGCACGGTGCGCATGGCGATCGAGATCAACCAAACCTTCAATTTGGCGTTCCGGTGGGACGTAGGCAGCTATTACTCCATTCTCACCTGGCTCGTGCTGGGCGTGGGCGCATCCTTCGAATTTCCGCTCGTGATCGTGCTGCTCGTATGGCTCGGCGTGGTCACGACGCCATTTTTGCGGA
>JANLZV010000470.1:0-2122 GCA_031366425.1 Pyrinomonadaceae bacterium
GGTGGCGACCACCCGTGAGACACCGAGGGCTCGTCGTCGTGCAACTGCGCGCCGAGCTACGCCGTGTTGCAGCCAACGGTGAGCAACTGCTGTTGACGCTGGGCATTCCGGTGATGCTGCTCGTCTTCTTCAGCCTGGTCGACGTGCTGCCGACCGACACGAAAGAGCCGATCGACTTCCTGGCGCCCGGCATCCTCGCGTTGGCGACGATGAGCACGGCGATGGTCAGCCTCGGCATCGGCACCGGTTTCGAACGCAGCTACCACGTCCTCAAGCGTCTCGGCACAACACCGTTGGGGCGACCACGCTTGATCACCGCCAAGATCGGCGAAGAGGTGGTTCGCCTGCGAAGCCATCTTGCACAATTTCGCGATGCGCTAAACTCTGCGGGCGAAACCGGCAAGATGCTGGATTTCCTGTTGCAGGAACTCAATCGCGAAGCCAATACCACGTTGTCGAAGTCTACAGATTTATCTATCAAAGAAGCGGCGCTCGGAATCAAGGCCGAAATCGAAAAAATTCGTGAACAGGTTCAGAATGTCGAGTGACCTAAAACAGTCAAACCCGCAAGCTGAAACAACGTTGGAAACGGCGGAGGCGAGCGAAGCGCGAGGGATTTTGTTTGTCGTCAGCGCACCTTCCGGCGGCGGCAAAGGCACGCTCATTCAACGCGTGTTGAATAAAGTGCCGAATCTTAGCTATTCTGTTTCGTTTACCACCAGAGCTCCCAGAAACGGAGAGCAAAACGGGCGCGAGTATTTCTTCGTCACCCCGGAAAAATTCGAACAAATGGTGGCGGCCAACGAGTTTCTGGAATGGGCGCACGTCCACTCAAAGCTCTACGGTACTGGACGCGATCAGGTTTTTCGCGAGATGTCGGAAGGCCGCGACATCATTCTCGAAGTAGACGTGCAGGGCGCCGCAAGTGTGCGACGTTTGCTTGAAGATTCAGTCACGATCTTTATCCTCCCGCCGTCGTATCAAGTCCTTAAGCAACGCCTATTGTTGCGCGGCACTGATTCACCAGAGGAACTCGACTTGCGCCTGCGCAACGCTCATCGCGAGTTGGAAGACTATTCAGCGTTTCAGTATTTAATTGTTAACGACGATGCAGACCTCGCAGCGGAACAAATGAGCGCGATTGTTCATGCCGAGAGAGCGCGGCTTAGCCGGCAAGGTCCAAGGATTAAGAAAGTAGTCGATGCATTCATGGTGATGGATCTCGACGCTAATTCAAACTAATAATGAGTGGAGGCAATAGCGATGGTAGCTATTAAGAAGGAAATCGAAGAAGAGACGGAAGAAGTGGCGGCGCCGGAAGTTGATTCTAAGTATCGGCTGATTATTCTCGCGGCCAAGAGAAGCAAACAACTTCAACGCGGTGCTCGCCCGCGCATCGACATTGATGCGCTCAAACACAAAAACACGCGGATCGCACTTGAAGAAGTGATGCGCGGCCGGGTGCACTTCACTTTCACGAATCTTGACGAAGATAAAAAAGGCGAATAGCTGCGCGGTGCGGTAGTGATTCCGCCTCGTCAGTCTTACTCTCACATACCTTTGTAGTCAGGACCGCCACCGCCTTCCGGCGTCACCCAGTTAATAATCTGATACGGATCCATGATGTCGCAGGTCTTGCAGTGAACGCAGTTGGAAAAGTTGATCTGTAACTTCTTCCGGCCGTTACCGCCATCGTCCACCATTTCGTAAACCGCGGCCGGGCAAAAGCGTTGACAAGGATTTCCGTATTCTTCGGCGCAACGCGTGGCGCAAATATTTGTGTCCAACACGTGAAGGTGGCTCGGCTGGTCTTCGCTGTGACCGACGGCGGCGTGATAGACGTCGGTTAGCTTATTGAAAGCCACTTTTCCGTCAAACTTGAGCGCGCCGTATCGCTGTTCGATGTCGCCGCCACGGTATCCATAGGCCGAGAGTTTTCGCATCGCCTCGTGCCCGCCCTCCGCCTTAGCGCGATCAAACAACCCCCACGACCTGCCCCCGGTAATAAATTGAAATCCGGTGTTTACGATTCCCAGCCAGCGCCCGTGTTTGAAACCGGCATGGAAATTTCTGACTTTACGCAGTTCGGGAATGATCCAGCTTTCATTAACGAGTTGTTCGT
>JANLZV010000506.1:0-2688 GCA_031366425.1 Pyrinomonadaceae bacterium
CGCCAGCATCGCGGATGAACTGGGCCATCAGTACACAGTCGCCTTCCGGCCGCTGAATCGGGCTCATGATGGCAAGTGGCACAAGCTGGAAGTAAAACTTTCGCGTAGTGACTTAACGGTGAGGACGCGAAAAGCTTACCGGGCTAAGAAGAATTAGCCCAAACTAATCTCGCGTGACTTTATTGGTGGCTTTCTCTCCATGTCGTTCCAACGCCAGCTCGATCAGTCGATCGAGCATCTGCGGGTAGCTCAGGCCTGACGCGGCCCACATCTTGGGGTACCCCGACACCTCAGTGAGTCCAGGCATAGTATTCAACTCATTAACGATCAATTCCTTTGTCTTACGGTTGAGAAAAAAATCAACCCGGGCGAGTCCTGAACCGTCGACTGCCTGAAATGCCTTAATCGCCATCCGTTGGATCTGAGCGGTCATGGCCTTTGATACCGGCGCCGGCACCACGAAATCCACGTGGCCCGTCTTCGCATATTTTTCGTTGTAGTCGAGAAACCCCGCCGAGTTGTCGTGAACCACGTATTCACCCGGCAGACTCGCCTCGGGCCGATCGTTTCCGATCACGGCGCACTCGATTTCACGCGCATCAACTGCTTCCTCGACCACGATCTTGCGATCATACTGCGCGGCCAAATCCACTGCTTGGGTAAAGGAACGTTTGTCAGTCGCTTTCGAGACTCCGACTGAAGAGCCAAGATTGGCGGGTTTCACAAAACAGGGAAATCCGATCTTGCGTTTCACAGTTTGAGTAACACTTGAAGGATCGCGCTGCCACTCGGAGCGCAGGAACCAGACGTGGCCGCACATCGGCAGACCCGCCTCTCGAAACAGAAGCTTCATCGTCACCTTATCCATCCCGCAAGCCGAAGCGAGTACACCGCAACCGACATAAGGGATGCCGGCCATCTCAAGTAATCCTTGAAGTGTCCCGTCTTCACCGAAAGGTCCATGAAGCACGGGAAAGACTACGTCCAGCGGCCGCGACGCTGCTTCTCCGGTTCCTCCGAGCGTCATGAGTCCGGTATGCGAAGGGTCGCCCAGAAGTGCTACGTCAGTCTGCTCTCCATCCATGACGCCGGATGCCAAGTAAGTTTGAGCAGCTGAAGGCAGGAGACGCGCGGCCTCCGCCGGCGAAAGCCACTTCCCTGCCTGCGAAATCGCGATCGGCAGAACTTCATATTTCTTCCGGTCGATCGCCTCGATGACCGAGCCCGCCGAACGAACCGACACTTCATGCTCGCCGGATCGTCCACCAAAAATAACTCCGACGCGTAACTTTTTAGCCAATTGATTACCCGAATTGATTAAAGAATAGTTTTGCCAAGCCCAGAAAGGATCAACTCAACACCAAGTTCAGCCGTCTTGTTATTTATGTCGAGGGCCGTATTTATTTCTACCACTTCCAGGGATCGCATGCCGCCAGCCTCGGCGATTTTTTCCATCGCCAAATGGGCCTCGCGATAAGTTAGCCCGCCCCGTACGAGAGTGCCGGATCCGGGGGCGTCGCCGGGATCGAGTGCGTCCACATCGAATGTGACGGCATAACCACCACTCGCCCGTGAGGCGATCTCGATTGCCTCATCCATGCAGGCGCTCATTCCGCGCTCATCCACCTCGCGCATCGTAATAAATCGAATCCCTAATTTGCGCACCAGGTCGCGCTCTGTGGGATCGATGTCACGCGCGCCGACGTGAACGCAAAACTGCGGGTCGAGTTTAGGAGCGAAACCGGCCACGCTTCGAAGTTCCGGCGCGCCGTGGCCAAGCAGCACCGCGAGCGGCATCCCGTGGATGTTGCCCGAAGGCGACGTCTCCGGTGTATTCATGTCTGCGTGGGCGTCAAACCAGATCAGGCCCGGCGTTTGATTGCGTTGCCGGCAATACGACGAAAAGCCGGATATCGATCCAATCGCGATCGAGTGGTCGCCACCAAGAACGAGCGGCAGGTCGCCGGCTTCAAGGATGCTTTCTACTCTTCGCGCAAGTTCTCCACAAGCCGCGCTTATCTCTGTCAAATACTTGAGCTTAGTCCCTGCTTCAGGTATCGATTGAGGTCGCTCAAGTTGCAAATCTCCCAGGTCGCGAACCTCGTAGCCAAGTTCCGAGATTCGCTGATTCAGACGCGCGACGCGCAGCGCGGCTGGTCCCATATCCACGCCGGCCATGCTCGCGCCATAACCAAGCGGCACCCCGAGGACAGCTACTGTCTGACGCGACGCCGTTTCTTCACGATCGCGACTAGGTTGCCTTTCGGTTTCAAGCAGACTACTCATAAGAATCTATTTCAGCCGCCGAGATTTATTTTGAACCCGCTGCCACCGCTGCCCTGCGACGGGAAGAACGGCCGCAGCAGACCGGCGAGTGCCGCGAGGTTACGAGTTTGAATCAATAGTTCGCCTGGGCCCGTGAATTCGGCGACAATTCCCTCGCCGCTCATCATGCTCCGAAAAAAACCTGCTGCCGCTTTGCGCAAAGTGTATTGCGTAGTGCCTTCCCAGGCGACAAGGTGACCAGTGTCTACCACGTAACGTTCACCCGGTTGCAGCATCTTGCGATGAATCGCGCCGAATGATGAAACCAACAGCAGCCCGCGTCCCTGCACGAGCATCACAAACAGGCCTTCACCACCAAAAAATGATTTCGCGCCGCCCCACTTCGTATCGACAGTCAAGCTG
>JANLZV010000517.1:0-2357 GCA_031366425.1 Pyrinomonadaceae bacterium
CGAATCATCGGTAGACAACTTCAATTGGAAAAGGGCGAGACCTCAGCGGCTCGCCCTTTCCTTAACAACTGGTGCGGATGAGAGGACTTGAACCTCCACGATGTCTCCATCACAGGCTTCTGAGACCTGCGCGTCTGCCAGTTCCGCCACATCCGCATGTGTAGATTCATTATGCGAACGCGTTTGGAGAGTGTCAAATCAGCCGCGTTTGAAAACTGCTTTAACGATTTCTGCGGACGATGAAACGTCGACCATTCCCGTTATTCATCGAAGTTCGATGCTGAATGCGGTTGCGCCAGGTCGAGTCGTTACGATTTCGATTCCACCAACGATTCGTTATTCGGCGCGGTCCTTTACCGTCACGCCGGCCATCGCTCGCATCGTGACAATTCACAAATTTGCCGCACTTGCTGTTGTGCTTGTTCCAATCACGGTGGTTGCGTCCGCGCTTATCGGCGAGAGCCGCTCCCGGCATCGCGAGCATAAGCAATAGCCCAAGCATCACGGCGGACATCCAGGTCTTCCTGCTGTTTCTGACTGTCATAAGAATTCCTCCAACGGGATTGCGATAGGCATCCCGCGCTTTATTTGTTGTTCGTCTTTTAGTCCTGCTCGGGAGAGCGCTGCTGATTCTTCAACAATTGCCGTGCCGCCCGTAACTGTTGCGGTTAACTTTGACGTCTGCGAATTTGTTGGGAAACCGTGCGGTTTGAACGCGCGCCGGCGGGTTAAAACAGTGCGGTCGCACGGATGCATGGCTGGACGGCGATCTGCTAAGGTGATCGGCTTACGAGTTGACGTTGGCGAGTTTGACCATTGATGACTCGATAAATCTATGACCGAGATGTCAGATCAGTTGCAGAACGGGCTCACGAGTGTGCGCCAGAGGATCAAAAAGGCAGGGGAGCGATCTGGTCGTTCGCCCAACGAGATCACGCTCATAGCGATTAGCAAAACGCATCCAGCCGAAAAGCTTCGGGCCGCGATCGATTTAGGAGTCACGGACTTGGGTGAGAACCGCGTGCAGGAAGCGGAAGGGAAGATTGTTGAGATTGGACGCGAGGCGGCGCGCTGGCACCTGGTGGGCCATCTCCAGGAAAATAAAGCGCGTCGGGCCGTGGAACTCTTCGACGTCATTCACTCTCTTGATTCCGTTTCACTCGCAAAGCGACTCGATCGCTTGTGCGTAACCCAAGGTCGCCCTGCACTGAGCGTGTTGGTGCAAATTAATTTGAGCGGGGAACAGACCAAGACTGGCGCCGCAGTAGACACGGCGACTGAGTTGCTCGATGCGGTGGGCGCGTGTGAGCGTCTGCGATTAGTTGGGCTAATGACTTTGCCGCCGTATTTTTCCAACGCTGAACAAAGCCGTCCGTTTTTCAAGTTGCTCAGAGAGATGCGCGATCAATTTCAAGGCGAGGGTCGCTTCGGTGAACGGCGCGGTGAGTTGTCAATGGGAATGAGTCATGACTTCGAGATTGCCATCGAGGAAGGCGCGACCATGATCCGCGTCGGCACTGCAATATTTGGTGAACGCAGTTAGACTGACGACTATGCTAATTCTGGCGCGGATTTACTGGTTTCTTAACTGGGCGATTATTGCCTCGATCGTGGCTGTCATCGTGTTGCTCGGATTGCGAATGCTCGCAAATCAGGTTGACCTCAATCCGTTTGGCTGGAGCTCGCGGACCATCCGCCGGCTCACGGATCCTTTGATTGGACCAGTGCGCCAGGCCTTGGCCGGGGTTGGCGTTGATCCCAAATTCGCGCCCCTGGTAACAATTCTCCTGGCAATCCTGGTAGGCTGGTTTGCGTTGCAGCTGGTCACCAGCATTGCGAACACCATCGCCGGAGTGGTGGTCAGCCTGAGGGAACCTTCCATCGCGGCCACCATTGGTTACGTGATTTACGGACTGCTCAGTTTCTATTCGCTGCTAATTTTTATTCGGATAATTTTTTCCTGGGGCATGGTGAGCTATTCAAATCGAATAATGCGTTTGCTGGTTAACGCCACGGAACCATTGCTCGCACCGCTGCGGCGGGTAGTACCCAAAGTGGGCCTCTTTGATATTTCCCCGATCGTCGCCTTTTTGATCGTTTGGGTGTTTCAAGCTGCAATCGCGGGAACGCTGCTCCGAGGCCTGCGCGTTATCTTTTTCGCGTAAGCTGCAAAACGGATCGCACCGGCAATGATCGATTCTCGCAAGCTTTTCAACCGCCCTGCGTGACGCCCGTTGACGAATACTCGCCCACGATCATCTTGTGATATATTGCGGAGCCTGCAAGCATTAACCGAACATCTCGCATAAGGATCATGATTAATGTCCGGACATTCCAAGTGGCATAGTATCAAGCAC
>JANLZV010000535.1:0-2421 GCA_031366425.1 Pyrinomonadaceae bacterium
GCTTCGGCGACCGCCGCAAGGCAATGCTCGAAGATCTCGCGGTCCTGACGGGCGGAAAGGTTATCTCTGAAGATCTCGGCATCAAACTCGAGACCGTCACGCTCGAGGATCTCGGCAAAGCCAAAAAGATCACGATCGACAAAGACAACACCACGATCGTCGAAGGTAACGGCAAACAGAGTGACATTGAAGGACGTGTCAAAACTCTGCGAGCCCAGATCGAAGAAACTTCTTCGGACTACGACCGCGAGAAACTCCAGGAACGTCTGGCGAAACTCGTGGGTGGCGTTGCGGTGATCAAAGTCGGCGCAGCTACCGAGACCGAGATGAAGGAAAAGAAAGCTCGCGTCGAAGATGCAATGCATGCGACTCGTGCGGCTGTTGAAGAAGGAATCGTCCCGGGCGGCGGTGTGGCTTTAGTTCGTGCCGCAAAAGCGCTCGAGAAGTTTCAGATCAACAAAGAAGGCGAAGGCGATCCAGACGAGCAGATCGGCGTTAACATCGTTCGTCGCGCGCTCGAAGAGCCGCTGCGTCAGATCGTACAAAACGCCGGCAAGGAAGGCGCTGTGGTTGTCGAACGCGTTCGTTCCGAGAAGAACGACAGCTTCGGTTTCAACGCACAGACTGAAACCTATGAAGACCTGGTTAAGGCCGGTGTCATTGATCCTGCAAAGGTTACCCGCACGGCGTTGCAGAATGCCGCTTCAATCGCGGGACTCATGTTGACGACGGAAGCAATGGTTTCCGAGATTCCCGACGACGACAAGGGAAGTCCGGCGATGCCCGGAGGCATGGGCGGTATGAGTGGCATGGGAATGTAATTCGCTTGCGAGCGAATGTGTCAGTTCCCTTTGTGCTGATAATTAAAAAAAGCGGCTTCGTCCAAAAAGACGAGGCCGCTTTTTTTGTAGCGCACGTTGTGAACTTGCGGATAAATCCGACTGAGCCTTCGCGGTCAACTCGGAAAGCGGGCTTCGATGACACCGTCACGATCAGAGCCGTGCTGTAACGAAAGATTCGGATAAGTTGAGACTTCGGTGCGGAGGTCCGCAATCGCGAGCTTGCCTTCAACCTCGCGAATTCCCTGCTCGCTTCCTTCAATTTCCATAAACAATCCAAACGGCAGCTCATCGATCACGATCTCCGTATTCCCGAGCCGCCACGTTTCGCGACGCTTTTCATAAACCAATGCCGGTCGAAAGCCGACGTCTTTCAAGATCGCGTCCATCGCGTCAGGGTCGTCTACTCGAGTCTCATCCTCGTGTTGGTGTTTCAGATCAGAGCTTGAATCAACGCGCTCTTTGTAGGTGAGAATTCCGCGCTCGCCGATCCGACGCAGCCGCAAAACGCTATGACCCGTTTCGAGCGTCGCTCCCGCATAGAGCGTGTTGACTTCAAACTCTTCTCCCTCGCGCTCCGCCCCGAGTTCTCGAAGACGTTCCCGTACCTGCTCGCGATGATCCCCAGTAAGCCGGTATTTCTTTTCGATCTCGAGTGCCATCAATTCTGCTTAGCTGATCGCCGAGGAATCGTTGGCGCTTTTGTAAAGCGCAGCGCCAGCCACTGCCGCAATTATCGAAGTGACTAGCTGAAACGCGCCGGCCTTGATCCACAGAGGAACGGAATAGAAACCAAGGGGAATAAACTGGGCCGGGCCCGTGACTGAAAACGCAATCCACATCAGCACGCCCGCGATCGCTGCGGTCTTGGGCCCGGGCTTACAAATCGGACGCATGAACACATAGAGCAACATCGCCAGGAATCCTCGGCCAAGCTCGAAGATGGCAAAATAGATCATGTGAACCACGTTTTCTTTTGGGTTCGACGCCCCCAGACTCGTGTAAACAGCTTGCCAGTCCGCGCCGAGGATCGCTTCGTGCAAAACTCCATCGGTTACAAACGCGATCACCGATGCGACGAGCATCCCGAAGATAAACCTACCACGATTGATATTGAACATCTCTCGAACTCCCTCATGCAGGCTGTAACTATGCGGCGGATTATCCGTCAAAACTTCGCTGAGCGGCAATCTTTCTGCAACCCTTCAAACAAACGCGCCGGCGACTCCAAGGCTTTAACACCCGGAGTCGCCGGCGGAAGAGTTGAGTTAACTGTCAGTTGGAGCAACGATCGTTTATCTCATATAAAGTTTCAGAATAAACGCGGCTCCGATCGCGCCGCCCGGGCCCGCCCCCGACCACCACACATCAACGCGGTAAGATCCTGGCGGAACTTCGTGTGGGCCGGCTCCGACTCTTTGAAAAAAGTTTGAACCAAACACATCGGCATCGCTCTCGGCCTGGAGGAAAACTGCCGGGCCGTTGCCGGTGCCGTACGGACGTTCGTAGTGGCCGAACATGTGACGCGGCCCTCCGTTCACTGGCGTCAGAGTCACCTGAAACATGGTCATGGGTGCTACTC